>JBGQJX010000050.1:0-14446 GCA_041499255.1 Ktedonobacteraceae bacterium
ATCGTAATTGTGCAGCGGTTCGCCCATACCCATCAACACAATGTTGGTAATGTGATCAATAGGCGCACTTCCAGGAAGACCCGCAGCCGTCCATGGTGCTGAGCGCAGTTCCCGCGCAAAGTAGAGTACCTGCGCGACAATCTCTCCCACGCTCAAATGCCGGTCAAAGCCCATCTGCCCCGTGGCGCAGAACGTACAGCCGAAGGCGCAGCCCGCCTGAGTTGAGACGCAGACAGTAGCTCGTGGGCTGCTTTCACCAAGTGGCGGATATAGCATCAGCACCGACTCAATCAGCTTGCCATCGGCCAGTTCGAGCAGGATTTTGCGCGTGCGATCATCTTTGGAGTGTAGTTCGCTGCGCACGACCATTGGCCCGATAGCGGCCTCTTCCGCCAACTGCTGGCGCAATGCCTGGGGCAGGTTGGTCATGGCCGAGAAATCGGTTGCGAGCTGCTGGTACAGCCAGCTATAGATTTGTTTTGCGCGGAAAGACGCCTCACCACGTTCCACCAGCCATTGTTGTAACTGTGGAAGGGTGAGTGCGAGCAGGTCCGTCTTCTTCAGGGTGTTTGCCGGTGTTATCGTCATGTTTTCATTATAGCACGCTTTGAGGCCGGGAGATAGCTCTATCCTGTCTTAAAAAATGTATGAAAGTGAGGCTGGCACTCCCGCGAGAGTGCCAGCCTCACTTTCATGTAGAGATGTTTTACTGCTGGCTAACAGCAATTAAGCACTGTGTAGCCTCTTCCTCAGTTTCTGCTGCCAATATCTTGAAAATCAAGCTCTGCAAGACCTCCGGGTCTTTAATCGCGTCTGCCTGTTTCTGCGAGAGGCTGGTAATATTCGGAAAATGCATATGAATAATGGTCATAAGCAACTGGCGCTGTCGCCGTAGCTCCTCTTCTCGTTCCTTCTCAATGCCTTTGTCAAAGCCCTCTTGCATGATTTCCTGGTAGAGCCATGACTCTTGTAGAAAGTCCTGCATTTGATTTATTCTCCTTTTCAACCATGTAAGATCGCCCTGATTCTCGAACGCCAGCGTAGCGAAAATGTATGTGAGTGAGATCAACTCTTTCGCGGACTCGCCTCCCTGTTGTTGAAGGCTAGTAATCACTTCATCTACTACCTCTCGTCGTTTACCATCTTTGGTAAGCACCATCAGTGGAAATATTCCTGGAAGACCGGTTTGCTTGAGCATCTTCGCTGAAATTTCCCAAAGCTTAATCACCTTAAAATGGAAGTGATGGATGACTTCACCATTGGGAAACGTCCATTCATACAGGGACTCGGGTACCTCACATTTTTTTAGATAAATCACAAACGAACATGTTGGGCGATTATACGAGAAAGTCGCCAGTGTATTATACTCCCACATCCGTTGTGCCATACTGCCGTCAAAGAAGCTTTGAA
Source organism: Ktedonobacteraceae bacterium (assembly GCA_041499255.1). Classification (GTDB taxonomy): domain Bacteria; phylum Chloroflexota; class Ktedonobacteria; order Ktedonobacterales; family Ktedonobacteraceae; genus UBA11361. Next base: position 1,411 of record JBGQJX010000050.1, read on the forward strand.
ATTCAATATGCACCAGGCACAACGTGCCATACAGCAGAATCTCGTACAGAGCGTCAACTTCTCGTTCGCGCGTATTCAGATTCAGCGGTTTTGATTGCGCTTTCTCTTTGATCTCTGCTCCAGGTAAGAGCCATTTGATGAAATGCTCAGGGTTTTCCCCCACCAGGCGTTTCGTGCTCGTATCCCATCTGCCAGGCATAAACTACTGCTCCCTACCTTATAAAAAGTGTAACATTACAGCAATCATATGTCGAGGGTACGTAAATGCTTGTTGAGAGGAATGGGTTGCCCACAGCGCTTTAGGCGACCCATTCCTCTCAACAACCTGCCGTCGGGCGGCTTATCCTACCCTCCTACCGTACCCTACAAATAGGTATATACCTCTAATTTTTGTACAAGCGGAAAGAAACATACCACATACCTCTGCCATTCCCTCAAACTTTCGCCTATAATTATTCGTATGAGCTAGAAGAGGAAGTTTTTTCGTAATGTGGCAGGACACGGCCATTGGTGAAAGAGCTTTCTAAGAAAGAAACATATTGCCTATGCCGACGTCAATACCTGAAACACAGCCCGCACCATCCAGGCCATCAGCTACGGGTGTCGCCAGTTTCCGGCGCGTGCTGAAAAATCGGAATTTTCTCTTGCTATGGCTGGCGCAGCTTATTTCTCTCACCATCCTCAACGCGGCCAACTTCGGCATTATCGTTCTGGTCAATGATGTCACTCACTCTGTGGTTTTGGCCGGTGTTGCCATTATCGCCTTCACATTTCCTGCGCTCCCATTTGGCGCAATCGCGGGCGTGATTGTTGATCGCCTGCACAAACGCCTGGTGTTATGGATCAGCAATGTCCTGCGCGCGATCACGATGCTGCTGATGGTCTTTTCATTGCTCTCCAACCGTACCGACCTATTGCCGCTCTACGTCCTTACCTTCATGACATCGTTGATTGGACAGTTCTTCATACCGGCTGAAGGGGCGTCTATTCCACTGTTGGTCGGTGAGCGCGAGCTGATCCCGGCGCTCTCACTCTTCAATATCACCACGACGCTCTCTATGGCCATCGGTTTCCTGCTCCTGGGAGGCATAATTTCCCATCTCTTCCCACCCTTCACCCTGCAACTGGCTTCATTGACCCTGCATGTGCAGTCTATCGATGTGCTCTTTGCCCTGGTGGCCGTTCTCTATCTCGTTTGCGCCGCCCTTATCCTCTGCATTCCTGCTCGCGCCTTTAATGAGGAGCATCTCAAGAAGCGCGGCGAGGATGCTGGAGCGGGGGCAGGGAAAGCTCTGGGTAAGGTGTGGACGGAGATCGTCGAGGGCTGGCATATTGTGCGCAATGATCGCCTCTTATTCTTCTCGGTCATTCAGCTATCAGTAGTGGGAAACATCATGTTGCTCATTGGTGAGGTAGCAGGAACCTTTGTGCAACAGGTACTGCATCGCCCGGCCGCTGACATGGCCATCATTCTTGCCCCTGCGGCCATTGGCCTGGTTGGCGCGTCTGCTGTCATGCCACGTATCACCGAACGCGTTGGCAAGCTGCGTTTGACCACGGTAGGCTTTATTGTGCTGGGGGTCGGTTTCTCGCTCTTACCTGTTACACAGAAGCTCGCCGGGTACCTGTATGGTGAAGGGGGAGCATCGTCGCCGCTGCTCCTATGGATAACGGTGTTGCTGGTGTTTTTCCTGGGAGTAGCAATGGCCTGTGTCAACATCCCAACTCAGACCATTATGCAGGAGCAAGCGCCGGTGGTGGTACGAGGGCGCGTCCTTTCGCTGCAGTTCATGATGTACAATACTGGATCGATCCCAATACTGCTCTTTGCTGGCTTCTTTGCCCAGTTTCTTGGCTTCACCTGGCTGGTTTTCCTGGTCTCCGCCAGCCTGTTGCTTTTCTGCTGGTGGGGAAGATGGTTTGTGGGGCGTGTAAAGTAGAACTCACTTTCTCACCACAAAAACCAGTTCAGTATCAAATACCAGTCTCTTCACCTCCCACTGCGGCTCATTTTCTATCAGCTCGCGGAAGTGCGCCTCATAATGTTCCAGCATCCCCTTATTTCGACCCCCCAGGCTCTGGATAGGAAAAGAAACGACGAGATTGCCGGCGTGAAGCTCGCGTAAGAGTCTATGCCCTGCCATTTTGTCTACCTGTTCCAGGCAAGGTATCGCTTTGAGCAGAAAGGCCACGTCCGCCTGTTGCGTTGGACACGTTTGCAGCACATCGCATACCTGTGCTTTCCCTCCTACGCGCATGATTCCCAACCATGCTTGCAAGAAGTCCATCATACTGTGGTAAATATCATAGGCATAGTACTCTATTCCTTTTTCCGGCAGAGACATCCAGGAGATAGCCAGTGGATTGAAGCCGCAGGCAATATCTAGTATGCTGCGAATAGGAGGCAATTCGCGAAATATTTGAGTGTAAAACTGCGTCAGGGTAGGGATGCGCTCCCTGGTAGAAGCATGGTGGTCCATAATTACGCTGCATAGCTCAAGCAGGCGCTCTCCTTGACCTGTTCGCACAGCCAGGCTTAACTCATCGAGCCAGCGCGCATAGTGTTCTCTTGCGTCAAGGTATGCCCCGCCGACCTGGTGCAGCTTGTTCTTGGTGGCTTTGATAGCTTCCTTCACTGAGCGGCGTTTGCGCAACTCTTGAGCGGCGATATGCGAGATGAGTACCTGACTGACATCTCGATTTTTTGCGCTTGCCAGGACAGCCCCAACGACCAGGGCGAGCTGCTCATTCTCCTTGTCCATCACGGTTCTCTCTTAGACGCTCGGTCAATTGGGTCATAAAACGCAGGTTGTGTATGGTGGCAAGCCTGAAAAACAACGTGTCGTTGATCTTGAAGAGATGGTGGAGATATCCTAGCGAGTAATTTCTGCAGCACAAACAATCACAGAAGCTGGAGACCGGCGCGTCGGACTTGATATGCTTGTCGTCGTTAACGTACATATAAGAAAACCATTTGTCTTGTAAGCCAATTGCCTCGGTAAAGCTGTAGAGCCGGCTGTGCCTGGCATCACGCGTTGGCATCGCGCTATCGAATATGCCGTATCCCATTTTCGCACAATCAACAACGTTGACAGGGTGCCCGATACCCAGGGCGTGCATGGGAAATTGCCGGGGTACAAGCTCTCTTGTATAGCTTATGATATCCGTGAGCAGGTGACCCTGTCCATCAAGGGGCCAGCCACCATAGCCAAAACCATCAAAACCTATCTCCAATAGTTCATTGGCGCAGCGCTGGCGCAACTCGTGCGACCTGCCTCCCTGTATGACGGCAAACAGCAGCGGGCGCTGTTCCGCCTTAAGACGGCGTTGATCGACCTGGTGCAGGAACTCCTTTTTGCAGCGCCTGGCCCAGGCGATCGTTCTTTTCACGGATACTTCCTGCATCTCAAGCGAGGCATCGACATGCGTACATTCATCGAGACAGATGACCACATCGGCGCCATAGCTCATTTGCAACTGTATAGTCTTTTCTGGCGTCAGTTGAAACTTGCGGTCGGACCTCTCAGGTCTGAAGGTGATGCCATCGTCGCTCATGGAGCCAAATTTGGGGTTTTGCTGGATGAGCGAATAAGCCTGGAAGCCTCCCGAGTCTGTAACAATGGGACGGGGCCAGGCGCTCATCCTGTGCAGTCCTCCCAGCGCCTGGATAGTTGAGGAACCTGGTCGCTGCATCAAGTGAAAGGTGTTCATCACTAACGCCTGTATTTCGCAATTCAGCAGGTCGGTAGCGTCGACCGCTCGAACGACTCCTAACGTGGCATCCGGCATGAAAACAGGCATTGATAGTTGACCATGCGGTAGTATCAAGCTGCCATACTGGTACGCCGGTTGCGCAATCTCGCCGCTGATTGGCTGATCCATGTATTTTCCTTCATTGTGCCGCTTATCTATTTTCGGAATTGTACCAACTGGCAGCGAAGATAGCAAGGCATATCCGAACGCGAAGGCGGTACACTGGAGGAATGTGCATGTTTATTCCTCCTGTAGCGTCAGGGGATAGGCAATACAGGGATGTGAGAATGGTAGGACTATTAACAGAAAATCCCTCCTGGGAAAAAGTAGACACCGTAACACAAAATGCTTACAATGTGTTGCTATAACATTGTTATACGCGTTTTTTGTATTTCAGAAAGCGGAAAGAAGAATTTTCACATGAGGGATGTAGCAAACAGGGCCTTAAATATCGCTCAACAGCTTGGTGCCAGCTACGTGGATGTGCGCCTTATGGAGCATACCGCGGAGGGTATCGAGGTCAAGAATGGTCGCGTAGAGGGCGTGTCTGGTGGCGCCAGCGCGGGATTTAATGTGCGTGTGATCGTCAACGGCGCGTGGGGATTTGCCAGCAGCGCACGGGTAGATGTCGCTGAGGCCGAGCGTGTAGCCGCGTACGCCGTACAGATTGCGCGTGCCAGCGCGCTCGTCACAGGAGAACCCGTTCAACTTTCGCCTCTCACACCGCAGCGAGGTTACTATAGTACCCCGATGGAACGCGACCCTTTTACGGTTCCTCTGAACAAGAAAGTACAATTACTGCTTGATGCGGATGCTGCAATGCGCAGTGTACAAGGTGTAGCAATTACCAGCGGAGAAATGGAATATTCGCGCGAGCACAAAATATTCATCAGTTCTGAAGGGAGCGATATCGAACAAGAGTTATTTGATACTGGCGCAGCTATTTCGGCCAGCGCCGTCGATCCCTCCAGTAGCGAGATACAGACACGCTCGTACCCGAATTCGTTTGGACGGCAGGCCGGTACGATTGGCTATGAATTTATCGAGGCAATGGACCTGGTCAATCATGGCGCCAGGATTGGTGAAGAGGCCGTCAAGTTGCTCACTGCCAAACAATGTCCCAGCGGCCTCAAAACGATCATTCTCGATGGGCCTCAAGTAGCCCTCCAGGTGCACGAATCATGCGGGCACCCCATCGAGTTGGACCGCGTATTAGGCATGGAAGCCGGTTTCGTTGGCAAAAGCTTCCTGACCATTGATAAACTCAATAGCAATTACCGCTACGGTTCTGACATCGTGAATCTGACCGCGGATGCGACCATACCTGGCGCCCTGGGAACCTTCGGTTGGGATGACGAGGGCGTGCCAGCGCAGCGCACCGCCATTGTCACCAATGGCATCTTTACGGGCTACCTCATGTCGCGCGATACAGCTCCTATGCTCGGGCTGTCCAGCAACGGCTGTGTGCGGGCGGACGGCTGGAATCGTCTGCCGATGATCCGCATGACAAATGTCAGCCTGGAACCGGGCGCCTGGACATTAGCCGATCTCATCGCCGATACGGATGATGGCATCTTCATGAGCATTAATAAAAGCTGGAGTATTGATGATCGCCGCCTGAATTTCCAGTTTGGCGTAGAGATGGCCTACGAAATAAAAAATGGCAAGCTTGGTGAGGTGCTGAAAAATGCCACGTACACTGGCATTACCCCACAGTTCTGGGGTTCATGTGATGCCATCTGTAATCGTGACGAGTGGACCGTTTGGGGCACCCCCAATTGTGGCAAAGGTGAGCCAATGCAGGTCATGCGTACTGGTCACGGAGCCGCTCCGGCTCGTTTCCGCAATGTACAGGTGGGCCTCGGCAACTGGTGAAAATAAACAAAGCCCTGAGAGGAAAAAATAATGTTTTCTGATGAAACAATTGTGCGTACGTTACTGCAAAAGGTGCTTAGCCACTCACAGGCTGACCAGACCGAGGTGGTCTATTTAGGGACAGAGAGCGCCCTCACGCGCTTTGCGAATAATGGCATACACCAGAACGTCGCGGAGAGCAATCACGAACTGCGTGTGCGCGCCGTTCTGGGTAAAAGAGTTGGCGTGGCAACCACCAACCGCCTGGATGAAGAATCCTTGCGTCGGGTCACGGAGCAAGCGCTGGAAATTGCTCGCCTGCAACCGGAGAATCCAGAATTTCACTCGCTGCCAGAGCCACAGCCGATCGTTCCTGCTGCCGGCTATAGTGATCGCACTGCCCAATTCAGTCCAGAGGAGCGCGCTCAGCGCGTCGGTATCATCGTGCGCCTGGCCAGGGAGCGTGGCCTTGAAGCGGCGGGAGCCTTTTCGACCAATGCTTCTCAAGTGGCAGTGGCCAGCTCCCTGGGTATCTATGCCTATGAGCCGCGTACAGACTCCGAATGTCACGCCGTTGTCATGGCGGATGAACGAGGGTCCGGTTATACGCAGCGCATGTCCACTGATGCTTCTGCTCTCGATTTTGAGGCAATGGCGCGTGAGGCGGTAGAGAAGGCTCAACGCAGCCGCAATCCCATCGACATACCTCTCGGTGAATACCAGGTAGTGCTCGAAACGTATGCCGTTGGTGATATGTTGCAGAATCTCATCTTCATGGGTCTCTCCGCAACTGCTGTGCAGGAGGAGCGCAGCTTTATGAATGGTCAATTTGGCAAACAACTGCTTGATCCGCGCGTGACTATTTACGATGATGGCCATGATCCAGCCGGCCTGCCACGGACTTTTGACTACGAGGGTATGCCAAAACAGCGTATTGTGATGTTTGACCACGGCATTGCCAACGCTGTTGTCTATGACTCATTCACCGCCGCGCGTGAAGGCAAGTCCAATACAGGTCACGCGTTGCCCGCGCCGAATTCCTTTGGCCCCATTCCGACCAATACTATGATGGAAGCAGGTGATGCCAGTATGGAAGAACTGCTCAAAGGCGTGGAGCGAGGCCTCTATGTCACGCGCTTTCACTATACCAATACTGTCCATCCCGTCAAAACGCTTTTTACAGGAATGACTCGTGATGGGACATTTCTCATAGAACGTGGTGAACTGACCAGCCCTGTGAAAAACCTGCGCTTTACACAGAGCATCCTCGAGGCTCTTGGCGATGTACAGGCGATTGGGCGTGAGCGCGTCCAATGCAGCGACTACCTGACCACGGTGGCTCCCGCCCTGCGTATTGGCCGTTTCAATTTTACTGGTATTACCGGATCGTGATAACAATTTTGTAGGGGTCGCATGCAAGCCCAATGCACGCGACCCCTACAACCTGTTCTGTCGCTTAAACCCGTATCTTCATACCCTTCTTGTTATTTGAGCGGCATTGATCCTCGTGGTTGCGTCCAGGCCTCATTTGAGGGATGATGCAGGAAGCCATTATACCTCTATGAGCCTCCTGTTACAACTGCGCTATTCGCAACGTCTAAGCAAGTATATAATAGACTCATCTACTAGATACCGTTATTACTCGAAGGGATACGTATTATTATGGTTGGCTCAATTAGCATCGTTGACATTCTCTTTCTGGTGACGGTCGTTTTGCTTGTCCTCAGTGGCTTCAGAAATGGAGCAGTGATTAGCCTTGTCTCCCTGCTCAGTATTCCTATAGGATTTTTCGTGGCGTTGCAGTACGGGCCAGGTTTCACAAAATTGCTCGCATCGAATGGCTTAGCGGCTACCCCTCTCATCTCCTATGTCGTCTTGTTCTTCGGTACGGTAATTATCCTCCATATTATTGGCTCTGTCCTGCGCAACGTCCTGAAGGCTGTACCATTGATTGGGCCGGCGGATTCGCTGCTTGGCGGAGTAATAGGCTTTGTCGAAGCGTGGTTATTGTGGCTGGTGTTGCTGATCGTTCTAGGTAATTTCTTGCACAATGTTCAGGCGACCATCAATTCAGCCGTGAATATAGTGCCCGGCCTCAACATTTCAGTGGATCAGTTTAAAAGCTGGCACGATTTCTACAATCAGACCATCACCAACAGCCTGTTTGCAAAGGTCAATGGCTTCTTTGTCGGTGAGTTGCCAGCGCTGCCCCAACCACCGAAATCATAAAGGCAAAGCTTGCGTTATCAGCCAGGGATGCGTACAATAGCAGTATGCTATGTGCAAGAAACGCAAACTCAGGCGGAGGTAAACTTACGGCAAAGCAAGAACGTACTATCGAAACAGGCGCAAATGGTAGGCATGAACATGCCTACCTCGTTGCTGTTGAAAGCGACGATCAAGAGAGTTTATGGAGTGTTGAAGATTCTCTCAACGAACTAAAGGCCTTAGTATCAACTGCGGGAGCGGATGTAGTGGGGACGATGGTCCAGCGGCTCCGTCATCCCGATGTGGCGACCTACATTGGCAAGGGACGCGTCCAGGAATTAAGCGACCTGGAAAAGCAGATGGGAATAGACCTGGTGATCTTCGACGACGAGTTGTCGCCATCGCAGCAGCGCAACCTTGAGAAAGTGCTTGACGCTCGTATTATTGATCGCACTGCCCTTATACTGGATATCTTTGCGCAACATGCGCGTACGCGCGAAGGCCGCTTACAGGTCGAGCTAGCCCAGTTGGAATATCGTTTGCCTCGCCTGACCGGTCGAGGAACAGGGCTTTCCCAACAGGCAGGCGGTTCGCGCAGCGCGGGCGCAGCGGGTGTAGGAGGAGCTATTGGGGTACGCGGTCCCGGCGAAACAAAACTGGAAATAGATCGCCGCCGTGTTCGCAGTCGCATCTCGGACCTGCGTGAAGATATCGAGAGCGTCCGCGAACAACGCCTGCTTCATCGTCAACAACGTGCCGCCCAGTCTATTCCAGTTGTCGCCGTTGTTGGTTATACCAATGCCGGCAAATCTACTCTCTTCAATGCGCTGGCCGAAGCGGAAGTAGTAGCAGAGAACAAGCTCTTTGCTACTCTTGATCCTGTTACCCGGCATCAAGTGTTGCCGGGCAATCAAGAAGTACTCTACACTGACACCGTTGGCTTTATCCAGAAACTGCCAACCAGGTTGATCGCCGCCTTTCGCGCAACACTTGAAGAGGTCATCGATGCTGACCTGCTGCTGGAAGTAGTGGATGTAAGCCACGAAAATGCTATCGAACAAAGCGAGACGGTCAATGACATCCTGCGTGATCTGGAGGTCGGTGATAAGCCACGGGTCACAGCGCTGAATAAAATTGATTTGCTGGATGACCCAACGGAATTAGATCTCAGCCTCTATCCCAACGCGGTGCCTGTTTCTGCCCTCAAGCGCATAGGGCTTGACGCGTTACGCGAGAAGATCGCTGTCGTTCTGGCGGACAGTATGGAGAGCATACAACTGCTGATCCCTTACGCGAAAAGCGAACTGGTGGAACTCTTTCACCGCCAGGGGTACGTGGAAATTGAAGAGCACCGTGCAGAAGGTACCTTTCTGGCTGGTCGTATTCCTCGTACACTGAAGGGCTATTACAGGTCATATCTCGCTTTTTGAGGTACCCTGCCTACACCCAAATCATTCCTATGATACTTGTGTGCAGGCATGAGATATGCTATGCTCGAAATGTCCACATGATTACTTGTCTAGAAGAAAAGAAAGTAGCCGCCGATGTCAGAACGAAGGCAACAGAGTTGGTTTGTACCTTTGCGCGTCCGTTTCCGCTCTCCCGCTGAGCAAGCTCAATGGGAGCGTGACCATATGCCGCAGTCCACCCTTGGAGACACCCAGGCATTACCTCTGCCAGCTGCTGACGTCGCAACGGGCGCAGACATAGATGCGCAACGACACACGCGGCAAATCAAAGAATTGATACGCCTGAGCAATATGATGCGCGCAGATTTGGGGTTGAGCGAAGTTCTTCAGCAAATTGTTGCCTCAGCCAGCATGTGTACTGGTTTCCGCATTCTGGTCGCCCACCTGATAGAAGATGGTAGTGAATTTTTGTCATCATTCGCCTTCACCGGTTTGTCTGATGAGAATATCAATATTCTGCGATCAGTTCGTAGACCTGTAGACCAGGTTCTCCGGCTCATGCGGCCAGAATTTCGCATCAGCCAGAGCTACTTTATTTCGCATGAATATATTCAGAACTTCGCGGATATTATCTCGGTCATCAATAAGACGGTAGAGGACTATGAGCCAGGTGGGTGGCATCCCGATGATGCCCTCATTGTGCCATTGTTCAGCCCGCGCAAGAAGAAGCTTTTAGGCTTTCTCTCCCTGGATGATCCAGAGGACGGTAAAGTCCCCACAGTAGAAAGCATTGAAGTAGCCGAACTGTTTGCCAACCAGGCAGCTATTGCCATCGACAATGTGCTCATCTTCCAGGAAAAAGAAGCTGAAGCACAGGTGCTGGATAAGGCCATTGCCACGCTCCTTGGCGATTTAGAGCGGATTCAACGTGGCGATCTACGCGTACGCATCCAATCTACCCATGAGAAATTGCAGCCAATAGGCGAGGCGATTAACCAGGTAGTTGAAGAATTTAGCGGCATTCTGGGTAACGTGCAGGCGGTCACACAGGCGGTAGATAAACATACTCGCGACGTCCAGCATAGCTCCGACCTGCTGGTGCGCGATGCCAGCCAGCAAGAACGGCAGGTGCAGCACATCTCACGCGCCATCGATGAAATCGCGGGAACCATGACGCAATTGTCGGCCAGCGCCTCGGAACTGTCGCGTGTCGTCCTCGAAGCCGTCGATGTTACGCTGGATGGGCAGAGCGCCGTTGATCGCGCGGTCGAAGGCATGAGCCAGGTACGTGAAGCGACCACCCTCTCCGCGCGCATCATGAAACGTCTGGGGGAGAGCGGTCAGGAAATCAACGAGACCATCCTGGCCATCACAGATCTGACCACCCGGATGAACCTGGTAGCGCTCAATGCCGCCATAGAGGCCACGCGAGCCGGTGAGCAAGGCCATGGCTTCGTGGTCATAGCCCAGGAAATACGTTCGCTCGCGCTAAATAGTTCGGAGGCGGCAAAGAAAGTGGCCTCACATATTCGCTCAATTCAACGCGAGACGGCCGCTATATCTCAGAGCGTCGAGCATAATACCCTTGAGGCGGTGAAACAGACCGAGCTGGTCACGCAAACTGGCGTAGCCTTCGACGCTATCAGTGTCGTGACAGAACAAATGGCCGGTCTCGTACAGGGCATTTGTGCCGCGGCAGACAATCAAGCCCAAAGCTCTCAACTGGTTGTCAGTGCTGTAGAGCAAATTGCCCATATGACCAGCGAAATTACGCTGCATATGCGCCACATGCAGCAGTCACTAGCACAACTTGTCGAGTTGACCAACTCCCTCCGCTCAAGGATGTCTGTTTTTAGGATTAATGAACGGTGAATCAGCTCAGACCTAATTCCTGTACCGAATTTAATCTCAGCAATAACGGAGACGACTTTTGCTCTCGATTGGCTTCTGTGGCTGTTTCACATAGAAAATAAATTGGTCTCACGTTGTCGCGTGTATCCGTTTTTGGTACGTCAGACCAATTTATTCTTATGGTCTCTTTTTCGTTTGCCTCGTCAATATGGAGTGGTGCTGAAAACGCTTCTTTACGTGGTAGAGTTCGAAAAGGAGATACGCTGTGCCGAATACGGGAGTCGATGTGGCGTGCCTATTATTGTTCGCTGCTGTTCTTCTCACGCTCATTTCCTCGTGCTTTGTTCGCTGTGTGTCGTAGTTTTCCGCTGAAAATCGTCGGCGTTGCTACACGGGTTGCTACATGTAGCAATAATTAATGGGTGTTTGGTTTAAAAATATCAGATCAAGGCTCTCCCTTCGCTGGCGTTTATCAGCGTTCATTTCGCGCTCATAGAAGGTGTCTCTTGTTCGCCACGTATCACCATAGACATCTTTCAATGCAAGTTGGTGCGACATCGGACTTCTTACTTTCTCTTCATCTTTTGAAGAAATTCGGTATAGTTTTCTCGGACTCGTTTTGTATCGGGGTGATCTTCTCCCAGCACGCGTTCGCAGATGGCCAGGGCGCGTTGGAAGAGCGGCTCGGCTTGCTCATACTTCCCCTGCCTGGCGTAGAGGGTGGCCAGGTTATTGAGTCTCTGCGCGGTGTAGGGGTGATCTTCTCCCAGCACGCGTTCGCAGATGGCCAGGGCGCGCTGGAAGAGCAGCTCGGCTTGCTCGTACATCCCCTGGTCGGCGTAGAGGGTGGCCAGGTTATCGAGGCTGTTGGCGGTGTAGGGGTGATCTTCTCCCAGCACGCGTTCGTAGATGGCCAGGGCGCGCTGGAAGAGCAGCTCGGCTTGCTCGTACTTCCCTTGATTGTGGTAGAGGGCTGCCAGGTCATTGGAGCTGCTGGCTGCGTTGAGAGAATTGGGTCCCTCCACCTGTTCATAAATTGTTTGGGCTTGTTGATACAGCGGCTCAACATCTTCATATTGTCCACGAGAATAGAAGAACCATCCAAGTTTGTGGAGGAGGGCTGCTGCTGCAAAAAAAGCCATGTGGTGCTGTTTGATGTGCGTGACACATTCCAGCGCATGGAGGAGGTACCGTTGACTCAGAGGCCAGGGAGCGTCTTCATCAAAAGGAAAGCTCTCATCGACCATGCGTACAGCACGCTCTGCCCAGATCTGGCGTGTTGCCTCGTCCATCGTGTCTTTCACGACCTCCTGTACTAAACGGTGTACACTGTAGGTCTGGGCATCGACATCCCGGTGAATGAGCGAGTAGCGAGTCAAGGGTTCGAGCGTCTCGTCCAACACGAGTGGATCATCAGCGGCACGAGCAAGCACCTCCGATAGCACGGGACCAGGGTGGCCCGCTCCCTGTGTTAACAGTTCCAGTGGAATATGGTCTGGACCCAGAAAGGCACTCAGGCGGAGAACATCAGCCGCCGCTGGCTCTTTTTCCACTTCTCCGAAGTTGATGGCCCAGGTCGTCTCTACCGACTTGGGATAGTCCGTGGCTGTCGGCTGTGCCTTGTTGAGCAGGGCCAGGCGCTGCTTGTGATAACTGACGAAGTAGTCCTGAAAGCGGGCGTGCTTCTCAAGGAGGTAGGCGCTGCACTGTTCCAGGGCCAGCGGCAGGTAGCCAAGCTCTTTGGCCAACTGCTCTGCCGCCGTTCGCTCCTGATCCTCTGGCTCATCGCGTCCCGTTCGTTTCAAGAGAAACGCTATGGCCTCTTCTGGCTCCATCTCCTGCACCTCCATCGGCCTGGCAATCCCGAGCATATCGAACACCTGCGCCCGCGAGGTCAACAGCAGATGTCCCTTTCCGGTTGCATGCCGAGGCACATAGCGTTTGAGCAAGGCTGGGGTGTC
>JBGQJX010000051.1:0-14422 GCA_041499255.1 Ktedonobacteraceae bacterium
AGTGATGGCTGATAGGGATCGTATCGAAGAGGTGCTCCAGAATTTACTGGATAATGCCATCAAGTATTCACCTCGACAGCGCAGCCTGACCGTTGCCTGTAGCGCCACTGGTGATGAGGTAATTGTCAGCGTGAGCGACTCCGGCATGGGTATCTCACTGCGGGATCAGGAGCACATTTTTAACCGTTTTCACCGCGTCGGTAATAGTATGGCGCACTCAACGCCAGGAGCCGGACTGGGTTTATATATCTGTCGTGCCATAGTTGAGGCGCATGGAGGGCAGATCCAGGTCGAAAGTACCTTGCATCAAGGCTCAACGTTCTCATTTAGTTTACCGCGTGTGGAAAAAGCATTTTTACCTATGGTGGTGTTTTGAGTATGGAGAATGATGTTTTCGACCAGCGCGATATGACGATATTGATCGTCGATGATGAGCCGCGTATCCGGGATTTCGTGCGTATGAACTTGGAGTTGGAGCATTATCGTGTCCTGGAGGCCAGCAATGGTCTGCAAGCCCTTGATCAACTGCGTGAGAATCTCCCTGACCTCGTTGTTCTGGATGTTATGATGCCAGAAATGGACGGATTTGAGACGTTACGTTCCATCCGCGAGGTCTCAACCGTACCGGTAATAATGCTCACCGTGCGCCAGAATGAACGGGATCGCATACATGGACTGGACCTCGGTGCTGATGATTATATCGCTAAACCATTTAGCCCGCGCGAACTCCTCTCGCGTATCCGTGCGCTGCTGCGCCGCTCGTTTATGCCAGCACCAGCCCGCAAAACAGAAATCGTCGTTGATCCCGACCTGAAAATAGATTTTACCCGTCACGAAGTAATTGTGCGGGGCAAAAAAGTCATATTACGACCAACAGAATATCGCCTTCTCTACCACCTGGTGAACAACGCCGGGCGTCTGCTGACGCATGAAACGCTGCTCTCTAAAGTTTGGGGGCGTGAGTATCGCGATGAGGCGCACTACCTGCGTTTGTATATCACCTATCTACGACAAAAAATCGAGCAAGACCCTGCCCATCCCAAATATATTCTGACCGAGCGGGGCGTTGGCTACCGCTTCAAAGAGTTGGAAGGGCAATAGAATGGTGAAGAAGTTCTGGTTCAGGTTTCTTGTGCTCCTATGCCTGCCACTGCTATCCTCCTGCTCGCTGGGTGGCAACCAGTCTACAGCTTCAGCAACCCCTGTACTGACGGTGGATAATAGTGGTATTCCTTTACCTTCTCCAACGCCGGAGAGCTTACAAAGCCTGTTGCAGACGGAACAACTGTTTCTCATGACCCCACACCCCTCTCGTGACCTGTACAGCCTTGCTCAACGTCTCAAACTGCATAGCCAGCCGCTCATTCCAGGTCTTTACCGTATAAAGCCGCTCAATGCGCATCTTGGACAGGAAGACGCTTTCTGGATGTTAAACCAGGATACCCATCGGTATAGCCGCTTTACCGCGAAACTTGTCTATATAACCCCTCATGTTTATATGTATGTCGAGGATGGGCAATCAGCCAACATTGGAGCGCTACAAGCATCGGCTACTGTTTTTGAATCAAATATCTATCCAACTGAACGCGCGGCATTTGGCAGCGAATGGTCTCCTGGTATTGATGCTAATTCGCATGTGACTATCCTCAATGCCATCGGCCTTGGAAACAATATTGGTGGATACTTTAATGCCCTGGATGAGTATCCTGCGAGTGTCATTTCTTATAGCAATGAGCGGGAAATGTTCTATATGAGCCTGGATGGTCCCATTCCTGGTAGTGCTGATTATAACAGTACTCTTGCCCATGAATTTCAACACCTGATTCATTGGCGCCAGCGTCCTGCTGACCTGAGTTGGGTTAATGAAGGCATGTCTATACTGGCACAACACCTCAATAACTACCCTGTAGGTGGGTTTAGTCAGAGTTTTCTACAAGCGCCCGATACCCAACTGACCAATTGGCCTGGTAATGTAAGTACAAACGCGGCTTATTATGGCGCTGATAATTTGTTCATGGACTACTTCGCCACCCATTATGGCGGTTATGGTATGCTTAAAGAGCTACTGGATGACCCTACGCCCCCACCAGGTAACTTCGATCATGTTTTGGCAAAACACGGTTACCAGGACAGTTTTATTGATGTTTTGCGCAAGTGGTACATTGCGAACTATGTAGATGATTCCAGTATTGACATGGGAGAATATGGCTATTCTGACCTTACTCTGCCCGCGTTGATGCCACAGCATACATTCAATAACTATCCTGTGTCTGAGAGCGACACTGTACACCAGTATGCGGCTGAATATTATATTCTTCCACCGGCTACACGTCGAAGTACTCTAACCATTAGTTTCAAAGGCCTTCCTGTAGTACGTATGATGGACAATAACCCCTATCAAGCTACCAATGAGTGGTGGGGGAATCGCTATGACAATATGGATAGCACGCTTACACGCAGTTTTGACCTGACACATCTCAAGAGCAAACAAGCAACACTACAATTCGCGACATGGTTTGATCTCGAGCGTGATGACGATTATGCCTTTGTAGAAGTTTCCGTAGATGGCACCAATTGGGTAACGCTAAAGGGACGTTATACAACTGCCAGCAACCCTATTGGCACTAATTGGGGGAATGGGTTTACGGGAGTTAGTGGTGGGGGGAGTGCGCCAACGTGGGTAAAGGAAAGTATAGACCTCAGCCGCTATATCGGAAAGAGAATTCTTGTCCGTTTTGAGGAAGTCACAGGTGAGGCTGCGAACAGGCAGGGTTTCGCTTTAGACGATATACGTATTCCAGAACTACATTTTCACGATACGCTTGCCACTGATAATGGCTGGGCCAGCAATGGGTTTATTCGCTTTAATAATATATTGCCGGAACACTACGATGTGCAAGCATTATTGTACCAGGGCTCTCAGTTTACTGTAATGCATATGCCTGTTGACCTTGCTAGCGGGCAAGGAACGATAGACTTTCCGCGTTATGGTTCGTTTGTCACCCACGTAGTACTGATTGTTTCGGCCTATGCTGCCGGGACAACACAACTAGCTCATTATCAACTGAACATAAGCTTGAAATGATTCCTGACAATGAAACAACCGGCAGAATAGAAAGGATATCGAATGAATAAAAAAGAACGTTTTGATGCTGCTCTACGCGGCGATCAAGTAGATCGTATACCTGCAAGCATGTGGGGCCATGACTTTGAGCGCGAATGGGGAGTCCAATCTTTAGCCGAAGCGATGGTAGAAAATTTTATGCGCTACGACTGGGATTTCATGAAGGTTAATCCCCGGGCGTCCTACCATGTCGAAGGCTGGGGAGTCAAAGTACGGCCTTCGGGAGAAAAATACAAAGCGCCTATCTTCGAAGATACGCCCATTAAAAGCTCCTCTGACTGGAAACGTATTCGTCCACTCGAACCTGATCAAGGTGTCCTTGGCGAACAACTGCGCGTATTACCTTTAATCAATCACGCCATTGGCTTTGATGCATACTTCATGCAGACTATTTTTTGTCCGCTCGGTGTGGCAAAATACCTGGTCGGCAACAAAAGCGAGCTGGTTCTCCAGACCCTTCGTGAGGATCGTGCCGCTATGCACGCTGCCTTGCGCGTCATTACTGAAACTTTTATAGCCTACGCTATTGCCTGTTTGGAGCAGGGAGCGAGCGGCATCTTTTACGCGACAAATGGTTGGGCCAGCAAAAGTATGCTCACCGCGGATCAGTATCGTGAATTTGGCGAACAGTATGATCTAGAGTTTCTCGACGCCATCAAGAGCCGCAGTAAATTCAATGTACTGCATAATTGCGGTACCCATATCTACTTCGATCAACTTGCCCTCTACCCTGTACAGGCTATCAGTTGGGATGCTTTGGCAGATGGCAATCCTGATCTTCGTACGGGCAAAATGCGCTCAGGCAAAGCTGTGATGGGTGGGATCAATCAAAAGACCACCCTGAAGAACGGCACACCTGAACAGGTGCGCGAGGAGGTGGCAAATGCCATAGAGTTGACAGGTGGCAAGCATTTTCTGCTAGCCCCTGGCTGTTCTATTCCACCTGAAACGCCTGCAAAGAATCTGGAGGCCATTCGCAGCGCCCTGGCTTGACACGCTGAATACCATTCGCTATACTCTGTTTTCTAGCCGCATTCGGGGAATGATGAAGGCAAGCGAATAGTGTAATATTCAGCAACATACCAGACACATGTTGTATAGTGTTATTATGACTTTTAACAAGATAATCTGGCCACCCGTAGTGCTCTGCCAATGTTCATGTGACACGGACATGTAGGGGCGACCCTTGCGGTCGCCCGGCTCCAGCGCGTCAAATCAAACTTGACGGACGAGTAGGGACCGATTGATCGCGGTTAGCCGGTTATGGCTTTTAACAAATAATTCGGGACACCTGTAGGGGCCGATTTATCGCGCCCACCGCCGATTTATCGGCTTTCCGTGCATGTATCGTTATCCGGATTAATTTGTGAAACCTCATTATCGGCCCCGGGAGATTTTCCACTATCCAGATGAATAAGTTAAAAATCATAATCTGTCTGATTGACTATCGGGAAACACTTCGTCAAGTGGTATAGAGAGGGTACATTGGGAATAATGGAGCGATATCGAACAATGCGGGCTTATTCGGCAGGGGGAGTGGTTTTTCGCCTTGTTCCAATGCGCTCCGGAGCAGAGCACAACTTCGTCACAAGCAAAGAAGGATCGGGACAGGGAACATCTCAGACTGACAATGGCATCTCTGTAGAAATAGCGCTAGTTGGGCGCAGCCACGCGGGTATCTGGACATTACCAAAGGGAACCCCAGAAGCTGGAGAGACCATCGAACAAGTTGCGCTGCGTGAAGTGCAGGAGGAAACAGGCCTGGCTGTCCGTTTAATTGCCTATATTGGCAGTATCTCCTATTCCTTTGTGCGCGATCAAGTACGATACCAGAAACAAGTACGGCATTTTCTGTTGGAGGCTATAGGAGGAGATACGGCGCTTCACGACAAGGAATACGATATGGTGGAATGGTTTCCTCTTTCAGAGGCGTGCCGTCGCTTGAGCTATCAAAACGAGGTCAATATCCTTTACCACGCGGAAGATGTATTGCACCGTTGGTTAGAGTATCGGCGTAAGGAAGGACTTGAATAATCCTATGCATTATCCGCTTTTACGTCGTATACTCTTCCCCTATAGCGGAGAAGAATCTCTCTCTTTCAAGCAAAGCCTGCGTGTCCTGGTGGCCTGGATCGCCTTTTTCTCTCTCCCGATGTCGGCCTGTCCACTCATGCTGGTGGCTCTCAATGCGTATTCCTTCCAGAGGATTGCATGGCTCGTTCTCTTCGCGTTTCTCTCGGGGTTGGGTATTTTTGGTAGCTTGGGCGTGCTCGTTGTCGTTACGAATAACAGGTCCGCGCGAATTCGTCAAGCCAAAAAAGTTACCGGAGTTAGCAGTTTTCAAGCTAACAATGCAAACGGAGATATATATGGATCTTAGTGTTGAAGGTAAAACTGAGCGTATTCCGCCTGGCTCACACATTTGTCAACTTTATAGTAAAGTGACAGAGATTCCTGGCGTGACGGCACGTCTTATGCGTGTGGGATTTACGCTTTCTGAGAAATGTTTGTTTGCTGCTGCTCCCGCCCAGGTGAAGGAACTACGCGAAGAATTGCAAAAGTTGCAACTGAATGTGGATGAATTGATCGGTACAGGGCAGTTGGTTTTGTATGAAGAACGTGAGCCTTTTCTGGCGAATGGCAAACGCTTTGATCCTTATTTTTTACTCTCTTCTCACCAGACATTTATTGCTCAAGCTCTGCGTGAAGGTTGGCAGGCCGTACGTATTTCAATTGATATGAACTGGCTTGCCAAGGATATTGCTACCCCTGAGCAGATACTGAAGTATGAAGCAGCTTCGGATGCTGTGTTTACCTTTCAAAATGCCCCCATCATTGCTTTAATGCACTACGATCATGGGAAATTGGTGCCCAGCCTGGTAGTGGAGATGCTGAAACTGCATCCTATTTCTGTTGTTGGGAAATATATCAAGCGCAATCCCTATTACCTCAACTCAGAACAGTATATGCTCAAAATATTGCGCATCAACCGCGAAAAGGAAAAAGGAGGGCAACAATAAAGGACTCCGTCAAGCATTCCTTGACGGAGTCCTTTATTGTTGCTTCTGCGAACGACCTTAGGAGTTGAAAAACTGACCCAGGTCGAGATTCTGCTGGCCCCCTGCCTGTTGCGCTCCCTCTGCTTGGGGAGGATGGTAGGTCATCGATTGAATGCCAAGACGACCGGGGCCGGTGAAGCGGTTGAGGATGATGGAAGCGCCTGCCATTAAGCCGCCGATTGCGCCGAAGATGCCTCCGCCGCGCTGCGAGCCCGCCACTGTCGTCACCTGCATCTGTACAGATGGGTCTTTCCACAGCCATGCCCCTGGCTCGACATCAAGCGTTTCTCCAGGAGCCAACATCTTCTCAAACACGTTGCCGTAGCCATGCAGTATCACCATACCCTCACCGCCGCGAGCAGTGAACTGGTCGATAAAGAGTCCCGTGCGGCTGAAAAGGATATTGGCCGCGCCCTGCATGAACGTGAAGCCGTAATCGACGTTGCCTGTAGCTACCAGGAACTGGTGCTCGCGCACTTCAATCATCTGCCCGGGTTGCAGGCGTAATGCCACGATCTGTCCCACAGAATCGCGCGAGAAGGAGATATTTCCAGGCCCTTGCGCTTCACTGATCAAGATTTGCATACCGGCGAAAAATCGTTTCGCCGCGCCCTTAATCCCCTTGAAACCAATCTGAACACCGGGATGTTTCCAGAGAAGAATATGGTGCTCGAAGTAGATCGGCAGCTGATTTCCAAGCATGATATCCACAACCGGCACAAGTTCTCCATCGATGTGGATTACCATATCGCCTACCCTGAGGTCTCCTTTGGGGTTGTGAAGTTCGGCTCTTGGTACAGCATTGCCGAATGGGCTACTACCGTATTCTTCATACTGGTTAGGTGGTATGTATGCCCCCTCAGGTGGTTGTTGCCCCCGGTATTGCCCCTGCGGTGGTGGGGTACCATATTGCCCTTGTGGTGGCGGGGTACCATATTGACCCTGGGGTGGGGGTTGACCATACGGATTTTGTGCTGGCTGTGGCGGTGGTGGGGTCTGAGCTGCTGACATAGGGTTTCCACAGACTCCACAGAACTTAATGCCGTCTGCTACCTGGCTTTGACAGCGGGGGCAAATCATAGATAACCTCCTGTGCGCTTTAGACAATTGCTACAAGCCCCTGTTTACGCTCCGAAAACATTAACAGGGCCTGCATAACATGTGAGTCAGATACCCCAACTGGAAGTCAGGGGCTTGTGTCTGTACTCCACCGCAACTCAAATACCCGGAGATACTGCTTTGGCTTCATCGCACGACACATCACGGGAGTCCAAAGACTCCACTGGGCATTCCGACAAGATGCCCGTCCTTCCCCGCCGGGGCCGAACCCTTTGCGAGAAAGGAGCGTTACCCTCTGCATACGCTGTTTTACCCTGGCCGTGGGAACATCTCTGTTCCACTCATCAGGAACCCAATTGGCAGCTTGGGCGGGCATTCCGCGAGCCGTCTCTCCCTGTGTCCTTGCGGACGTTCGCCAACAATGGCTGGACGAACAACAGGGTGCCTTAGCGCACCTGGAGTATATCACGAACAGATGTCCCTGTACAGCGCCAATTCCTCCCCATGCCTGGAAGGCAGGGGAGGAATTGGCACGATGATTGAATATGCTTGACTGGATAATATCAGTAATGGAAAGAATATTCAATAGTGCGTGCGCCAATAGCTGCTTTTAGAGCCGGTTTTCTTCGCATCCCGGCCTCTACCGCCATGGAATCCACAACTTTGGCAGGAAAGTTTACAAAAAAAGACAGATACCTACATCCTTATAGGAAACCTACAAGAACTCGGGAGTCTGTCCTTTTTTCAAATTTTACAAACGATTACAGAACAAAGCTGTCAGCGAGCGGTCCGCGTGTGCCGCTGTTCTCTCGTTTATCGCCATTAAGGCTCACTGGCTGCTGTCCACCTGTTTGGCGGCCACTACTTTGTCCATAAGTATTACCAGCTTGTGAATTCTGTAAATTTTGCAGGCTCTGCAAAGCTGCCTGCGTCTGTGCGGTCATCGGAACAGGTCCGCCGCTGTCAGTAGCAAGCTGAACGGTCTTGCCTTCGATGACTACCGCGATTCCTATCCCTCGCCGGAGATCGGCAAGTTGTCGCCGTAACTCGCGATTCTCGGATTCCAGCGCGTCCATCAATTTTTTCTGTTCGAGCAGCATCTGAGCGATGCCTTCAAAACCAGCGCTAGCAGCACGATCCATAGTGGATGCCTCCTGCGTACTCCTCGTACTCATTAATTCTAGAACAAAATCACCCATCACAACGCCGCTTCTCTTCAATCTATACCGTACTCAATAAAGGTACGATCCGATCCCAGATGGCCGCTGCAACGTCCGCTTTGGACATCACAGGCAAGTCTTCCATTACGCCAGTGGCATGAAAGATGATAACTTTGTTGGTTTCCGTCCCAAAGCCGCTATCAGGTCGGCTGACATCGTTTGCAACCAGCAAATCCAGGTGTTTTGCTACCAGTTTGCTTTGCGCATTGGCAACGATATCTTTCGTTTCTGCGGCGAAGCCAACCCGCACCAGACCCCTTCCAGCTTCACCAGTGTCCGTTGTTTGCCCGGTTGATGCTTCTGATACCCTGGCAAGTTCTCCTAGAATGTCTGGATTACGTACCAGGTGAAGAGTAAACCCTCCCTGTGCATCAAAAACAATTCCTTGCGCTTCACCGCCACCATTTTCCTTCTTCAATTTATGTGCTGCCGGAGTTTCTGGGCGGAAATCCGCAACAGCGGCACTCATGACCAGCACATCCGCGTTGGTGATCGCGCTTTGAACAGCGTCACGCATTTGTATTGCTGTTTCCACTGTTCGTAGTTCTACGCCGTAGGGTGCATCTAAGGCTACAGGCCCTGAGATCAAAATGACGCGAGCGCCACGGTCTCTGGCTTCTGTTGCTAGAGCATAACCCGTCTTTCCTGATGAGCGATTCCCTACGTAGCGTACCGGATCAATCGGTTCGTGCGTACCACCAGCAGTGACTACGACAAGGCGCTTTGCGAGGTCGCCATTGCGTCCCAGTACCTTGCTGATTGCTCCCAGCAGAACCTCTGTCTCCGGCAACCTGCCTGGCCCGATTGCCCCGGAAGCCAGTCTTCCAACTTCTGGATCGACGATCCATGCTCCACGTTCTTGCAGTAAGGCCAGGTTAGCCTGCGTTGCCGGGTGCAAATACATGTCCCGGTACATCGCAGGAGCCAGAACCAGGGGAGCTCTCGTAGCCAGCGCCACAGCGGTAAGCATGTTATCCGCTATGCCATGGGCTAGTCTGGCAATAGTGTTGGCCGTCGCTGGCACTATCGCCAGTAATTCTGCTTCCTCAGCTAACGCGATATGCGTTTCGGCGGCGCGTCCCGAAGCTTCCCAGAGGTCGCTATATACGGGCCGGTGGCTCATCGTTGAGAAAGTCAGCGGTCGAACGAAGTCTTCCGCGTGTTCTGTTAAGATCACATCTACGAGCGCGCCGGCCTGTTGCAATTTGCTGACCAGGTCAACCGCTTTGTAAGATGCAATCCCTCCACAAATACCGACGATGATATGCTTGTTGAGTAACACTCTTTGTTCGCTCGTTCCCTTTATCTGCATGATCCTGGCGAGAACACAGTAACAATAGCATAGTATGGTACTCCCAGGCAAGAAATACGCCAAGAAGTACCACTTTAGATGAGATGTCCGGATACGGCAGCCTTCCTACTTCCGCACGTCCTTTCGTTTCAAGAAGTACCCTGTCGCGAAACCAAGGACGAGGATCAGGACGATGAGCGCAAACCACATGAGCAAAAGGTGTACCACTGCCTGCCCCTGGCTATAGGCCGAGAAGAGCGTGCCCTGGTACGCGAAATCCCCTCCGCTGCCAAGTTTGTCTCCGTGGAGTCCCACGGTGGAGCCCATTGCCGCCATTGCCCAGCGAACCGGGAAGAATGAGCCTAAGAATTGTAGCCCGATATTATCCAGCGGGAAAATGATGCCCGAAAAGATCACCTGTGGAATGAGAATAAGCGGGATAAAACTTGTAGCCCGGTCATTATTCGGGGCGAGCGCCGAGAGTGTCAATCCCGTCATCAGGCCCGCCAGTGAAGTGAGTGCCAGCGTGATATATATTTCCAGCACAGGTGGAAGCAGTATGCTGTGATGGAATGGCGTTTTCAGATTAACTAAAATCACCACCACAAAACTTTGCAGGAGGCACAATACTCCTAAGACGGCGATTTTCGAGAACATGTAGGGAATGATGCCAAGATTCACCGTGCGCTCGCGCCGGTAAATAGGCTCTTCTTTGACGATCTCACGCGCCCCATTAATTACCCCAAACATCACAGCGGCGAAGGCCATGATAAAGAGAATTTTCTGGGCATCTCCACCAGAACCAGGCGCAATAGATCTCTGCACGGCCTCCGTTTCGGTCAAGTGGTTTTGGAGCAGGTACTGTTGTCCTTGAGGCGTATTGAGAGCGTTCACAACGTTCTGGCAGTCGTTCTTGTTCGGGACCGTTTGCGGAATACGAGAGCTCGGCGGGCAGTTAGCGACGCTGCTAGAAGTGAAAGTCAGAGGCGCAGCCAGGAAAAATAGAATTAAGGCAATGACCGGCGCTTGTAAGAGCAGGATCAGCAGGTTACCAGTATCGTTTCTGAGTAGTTCAAGGTAGCGCATTGAGAGCAGTCTGAACTGCTTCATGGGGTTGCCCCGCCTGGATGGTTTCACCTCAGCCGTTCCCTTGCTCGCGTCGATGACTCTTGAGCGGCCGGCAGGACCCTGCTCAAGCGGCGTTTGCACATACTGTCGATAGTATGGAGAGGTCTTGAACCTGGCCTCTGCCTCTTGCGGTATGTTCTTATTCTGTTCTGTAGGCTCCAGGGCACTGTATATCTCGGCAAAGTCAGTTTTCTCGAAGTAGGTTTTTGCGTCGTTCGGTGGGCCAAAGAAGGCTAAACGTCCGCCCTGGCAGAGGAAACAGACATAGTCACACGCGTTGATATTGTTTGTGGCGTGGGTAACGAGAATGATCGTATGCCCCTTGTCAGCGAGTTTGCGCAGCAGGAACATCATTTTGCGGTCCAGCCCAGGATCAAGGCCAGAGGTTGGTTCATCCAGGAAGAAGACACTGGGATTGGCTAGCAGTTCCAGGGCGATGGAGACGCGCTTGCGCTGGCCGCCAGAGAGTTTGCTTACCAGTAGATTGCGCCTGAATGACATCTCTACATCTTCGAGTACCTCGTTAATCCGCTGCTTAATTTGAGCCTCGGTAAAATCGCTTGGCAGGCGCAATTTTGCGGCGTAGTAAAGGGCGCGTTCAACTGTTAGATCGCGATGAATAATGTCGTCTTGTGGGACATAGCCAAGCTGGGTACTGAAAGCTGCAAGGTGCTTATAGTAATCCTGCCCATTATAAAGAACGGTACCCTTTTGTGCAGGCCGCAAGCCATTTAAGGCATCCATAAGCGTGGATTTGCCGGCCCCGGAGCCCCCGACAATGGCCACGAACTTCCGTGGTGGAATGACAAGAGAGATGTCATCCAGCAATATTGTTTGCTTATTGCCTACCTTCACGAGATCGACGGCATCAATGCGAACGCTGTTGCTCTCATCCTGCTGGGTGAGCTGAGTGCCTGTGTACGTGAGCTTAAACGGCCCTATACGGACCTCGTCGCCAGGTTTGAGCAGTTGGTTTGACACTCGCTTGGCGTTGACATAGATGCCGTTGGTGCTGCGAAGGTCAACGATGCGGTAGCCACCCTGTACCATTTCCAGGCGAGCCTGGTGTGCGGATACCTGTGGATGGTTGAGGACGACGTTATTATCGGGATAGCGTCCAATGCTAATAACTGGAGCGCCCAGCGGAATGGGGCGAATGATAGGTACAATCTCCTGGATCGCGGCAGAGCCATCATTATAGGTAAGAGTGACGAGCGTACCGTGCTCATCGCCTATGCGAAAGATGTCTCCTCGTTCCAATGGTTTGCGGAAGGTCTCATTGCCCGGGATGGAGCGGCCCATGTACAGCAGTCCATTGGTTGTGCGTTGCTGCTGTGGGTGAGGATGTTTGAATATAAGATTATCGCCTTCACGGACGATCTGGGCATGAAAAGCAGAGACGACCGGCTCATTGATGACAATATCGTTGTTAGGGTGGCGCCCGATGCTGATTACCGCTTTGGTTAGCGGATAGGCATGTTTATCAGTATGGGTGTTTGAGGTTATCTCTAGCGAGGGAATGCCTTTAGGGATATCCTCGGTACCAGTGGATGGCGTGCTATACACTCCGCGTTGCTGGCCTGGTTGTACTGGTTGTACTGGTTGCGCTGGTTGCGCTGGTTGCGCTGGCTGATACTGCGCTTGCGCTTTATTTGGCGGTGGAGGAGGAGGGGGAGGGACAGCCATGCTGGGATTATACGGTGGGGCCGGTTGTTGCGCAACGATTGACGGTGGCGCGGCGGGAGGAATAATCTCAAATTGCTGTTGCGGCATGGCTGCTTGTTGGAAGGCCACGGGAGAAGGCTGGTTACTCTGAACTGGCTGTTGCATTGGCGTGGCAGGTTGGGATTGCTTTGCTTGCTGCATGGGCTGCGCGTTGTTCGGCGATTCATGTGATGATGGCTTGCCAACAGTTGGCAAGAAGATAAAGGTCGTACCTGTGCCTAAAGCAATTGTATCGCGTGCGCCGATGAGCGCCTGCTGTGAGGGGGGGATATCCCGTTGATTGACAGTGACGGTGTTCTTATCACTGAGATTGGTAATCGTCCATACGCCACCGCTCAGGGTAATTTGAGCATGACGCCGCGAAACCGATGGGTCGGCCACGACAATATCATTACCCGGCTCTCGTCCGATAGTTAATGCGGGCTTATTCAACTGGATGGTGCTGCCTGCCAATGAGCCTGTAACAAAGTTGATAGAACCGAAACCTGGTGGCCCGTTCAGTGTTTCCATACAAATAGCCGCAAAGACCTGCCGCCATAGATGCTTGAAGTGATGAGCAGGGGTATACGGCATCTCCTTTCCGCTTGGGGTATGCAGCGCAATGCAAGGTCAAGGTTTTCTGTAAGCCATTATATAGGAGAGTCTTTTGGCTGACAAGTGGGATTACCTGGCGCTGATATCACGCTCTATGCACGATTACATTGCCAGTGCTGACGTTGAGCGTTAGCACTGCCACTGCTGAACCCTGTGGTGCGTTTGTATTGAGCGGCCCATAAAAACTGGCCGATTTGTCAGAGGTGGTGATGTTGATGGGAAAATCGCTGGTAATCGTGCCAGAGTTTGTGTTGGCATCGAGAATGACATTCGTATCACCAGGCAGGGTGACGGAAACATTGCCCGTCTCAGACTGGAGTTTATACCTCGGTGTGGAATTACCGGCAGCAGGAGTTGTATCCAGGTCACCGTTGTAGGTAACATTGCCTGTTCCTGTCAGCAGATGTGAAGTATCGAAGAGGGTAGCATGATCTACAGCAATATCTCCAATATCATCCTGGAGCAGGAAGATACCCTTGAGGCCGCTAACCGTCACATTCCCTATGGAGTTAACCACGTTGAGCTTGAAGGGCAATACCTGAGATGAAGGCGTTGTGGCTGTGGGAGTAGTAGTTTGAATGGCCGTTGGAGCTGTTGCCAGCGCCGAGGTTGGAAGGGTAATGTTCAGATCAACGGAGTCATTATGATTGCCAAAGACACCGCCTGTATCAGGCACCTTCGCGTTAATGCTGAGCGTGTAATCGGGCGCGGTGGGCGTTTGCACCTGTATGGAGATGTTATTAAATTCTGTGTTTGCGTCGTCTTTGCTGGCGGCTTTTACATGCTTTGTGGTGGTAATGGTGGTAATGGCGGCATTGGCGGCGTTGGGGTCTGCCGTGATGGTGACATTACCGATCTGGTTGTGTACTTGCAACTGTGATAACGTGGTTATTTGCAGCGTTTGCTGGTTTTGCTTTGAGTAGGTTGACTGGCCGGGGACGCCGGGAATGCTGGGGATGGTACTCCCTGGCGTAGCAGAACGGACTGCCAGGAGTACGATGATGACCGCCGCGAGGACGATGATGATGACGCCGCTGGCACAGCCTAAAAGGAGCCAGGGCCAGACGCTGCGCCTGCGTTGCTGCTTGTACTGAGAAGGACGACGGCGTGGTGGAGCGGGGGCGTACTCGTATTCGTCGTCGTCCCATCTGTTGTGCTGTCTCTGATCGTCGTCATCCCATTCCTCGGGTGTTCTGGCCTTGTCTCTACTCATTGGTTGTCC
>JBGQJX010000052.1:0-13838 GCA_041499255.1 Ktedonobacteraceae bacterium
CCTGAGCGCCGCGTCCACCAGAGGGCAAGCTTCACTAGCCCGCTATAGTACAGGCATGCAGCAACGAGCATGCGCAAGTTCTCTTTCATTACCCCAGGGCGTATACCCATCTTCACTCCTAAATATGTCTGTGCTATCTGGTCAGTACCGGCATGATGCGTGGCAGGCGCCGGTGCGTTATTGCCTACCCCGAAATGGTCGAGAGAGCCAATGCCCTAGACGAGACAGCGATTTCATGATAGCTCCTGCTACCCACTGACGGGTAAAGTTTGTTGTTGCAACGAAGGCCGGAAGAGGATCCTTCCGATCAACATAAACATATCTCATAGGCATGAAGAAGGAAGCGCAGAAATCGAATATTGTTTTGGCCGGCGAAGTCACTCCGGGTCTACCACGTTGCTTGAGTGCCTGTATGGTTGTCATCATATCGCCCCTCAGATCGCGCATCCACCCGCCTACACGATAATCTTTCACCACATTGATTTGATCCCCGCTTGCCCATTGGTAGAGCAGGTAGGGGAAGTCAACCCCTGCATATACAGCATTCTCAATCGTTAGATTGAGGCGTGGATTGATCTCCATCAGGTAGGGATTACCAGCGTCGTCGCGCCGAAACTCCAGCTGGCAGTAGCCTTCCAGGCCGATTTCACGCACTAAACGCTCTGCCTGGGGGCCGATGTCGGGCGGGACGGCAATGCACTGGTGCACTACGCTTGTGCCCCCTAATGGAGGACTGCTGCGCTTGGTCCACTGGACAAATCTCGCGTAAACCTGGTCATTCGCGTAGATGAGACCTATGGACTCACGTTCGCCCGAGAGAAACTGCTGGAAGAGCGTCGCTCCTCCAAAACGTGTCAATTTCTCAACAGCACGACGAGCCTCATCAGGAGTCGTCACCAACTCACTCTTCATGCTCGTACCGTGTTGTTCATCCCAGGACTCCACCGGCTTGACCACCGCTGGCAGCCCAATCTCTTGTATTGCCGCCTCCACCTCGCCCACCGTCTCCACTCTCACCGCCCCTGGGACACGTATCCCCAACTGTTTGGCAACACCCAGCGTTAGCTCTTTACTCATCGCTATTCCCAGGGCTGGTTCTTTGGCCAGCGCAATGCGTACCTTTTGCTCGAGTACCTCTCGATGCCGGCGTATAAAAGCAATCGTGCCGTCTGAGGAGGTAATCAGCACTCGCGCGCCTGTACGGTCAAGTACCTGTAACAGGTACGTTAGATAGTCGTCCGTTCCCACTTCCGCCGGGCAGACAAAGGCTTGCTGGCACCAGCGTGATGAGAAGGTGGGCACGCCAGCATATGTTTCCATTGCCGCAACCCGCAGTCCCCGGCTCCCAAGCGAACGCGCAGTCATGAGCGATTGACGCAACCTGGCATCAAGCACGAGTGCGTCGTATACTACCTTGCCTTTTTCAAGTTGTGGGTCAAGAGTTATAACCTGGTTACTTTCCATATACGTAGTTCCTTTTCTTTCTTATGCGTCACTTATCCCTTAGGACCAGGGCTACCATGTCTAAAATGACCTTTAACAAATTAGTCGGGACATCTGTATGGGCCGATTGATCGCGCCCACCGCCGATTTATCGGCCCTCAGCGCATGTATCGCTATCCGGATTATTTTGTGAAACCTTATTATAGGCCGATCAATCCTAGTGCATAAAATACTCTGTCATGGCATTACTCTTTCTAGCTTCCCTAAGAAACGGTAGCCCCCATGTTTCTTCAATAGTGCGAAGCAGGCTATAATGCGTTTCTGGTACCGTCGACCGGTATCCCCTTTTGACGAGAGGAGAAATCACCAGGGTTGAGACCTGTCCTCCAGCTGCATTATTGCAACAGCCGGCATCCGTATCCCCTTCGTCAAAGGTGATGAAAAGCACTCCACCCTGGATAAAGGCAGGTGACCGGAGAATACCGGGCACGACCTGGGAAAGCCAGCTATCTCCATCAGCAACAGAGCAATCGTGCATATCATGACATAGGTTCGGGGTGATCCAGACATACGCTGGCAACTGGTTGCTAGAAAGGTCTGTTTTAAACTGGGAGAAGGGTACATCGTGCTTTGCACAGCGGGTGTGGTTCGTGCGGATGTCATCATAATAGAGAAATGGGTTATGCTTTTGCGCATAGAGACCGTCCGGGGAATCGCCGATATAGCAGGGGGAAGGCATATTTTCCATATAGGCCTTCCAGCTACGACCACTTGCCTCTATCTGATCTGCGAGATTCTGGGCATTCTGAAAGCAGCTGGTGCAATCGCTGGTAATCCCAAAAGTGCTCCCTCCCGTCAGAGCCATATAGTTTGGCAGGCTAGGATGTCCAATGGCATAGTACTGTTTTGCAAGGCCATAGGTGCTTGCTAAACTATTGAGATAGGGGGCATCCGATTTACCGAAAATGGATGTATATTCCTCATTTTCCATTACAATGGTGAAGATATGAGAAAAAGTGAGAGAAGACGTGGGAGAACGCGTGGGGGTACGAGTGGGAGAAGGCGTGGGAGTAAGAGTGGGAGAAGGTGTGGGAGTAAGAGTGGGAGAAGACGCAGGGGAAAAGCTGGGGGTGGCATTTCCTGCCGCCTGCTGCTTTGTCTGTTGCTGAGCCCCACAGGCCGAAATAAAAATGACAATCAGAGACAAGGCTATAGGTAGAAGGACTTTACCAGGTGCTCTTTGAAAGAAAACAGATGTTTGTCGGTACTGAAAGAATTTCATACATGTTCCTCCCCTCCATTCATCACCGATGAGATGGAGATACTTACGCTCTTCCCAACTCTTTTAGGAGTAGATCTGGAAAGTCAGAGGTCATCCCGTCGACGCCAGCGTAGATTGCATTTTTCATAATTTCTGCGTTTTTCACCCCACAAGCCCGAATGAATAATCCTGTAGAGCGCCACTGATCAACTTGCTGTTTTGTAATTTTCTCTGCCCTTGGACAAAAATCCTGCATTTTTGCCTCGATAACTTTTTTTAACATTTCCTCCGAGAAATCCGCTGTTAAGTATCCGATACGAGCAAGAGGATTTCTCATTTTGATATTGCAGACCGTTGGAAAGTCTTGAGAAGTAAAGGTGATCCGATCTAACAGGTCTAATTTCTCAACCAGGTGTAACACTTCATATTCAATGCCAATTTGTTTTATTTCAAGGTCGAGGTAAGTTCGTGTTCCATACCTTTCCAGGGCTTCTATGAGGAGGGGTATTCGCTCACCTGCATATTTACTGTCAAACCACGAACCAGCATCAAGCTTTTGTAACACTTGCCACGATGTTTCTTGTAACACTCCTGTCCCTGTAGTTGTTCTGTCAAGAAGATTATCGTGGAAAAGCACTAACTTTCCATCTTTTGTCTTTTGTACATCAGTTTCTATGCCGTCAACTCCAAAAGCCAGGGCAAGGTCAAACCCAGCATATGTATTTTCCGGTGCCAGAGCTGCTGCTCCACGATGCCCAATAACTTTCATACTGAACGACGTCTTCCTAGCAGTCGCTGTAAGTGGTGGGACAAAACCCCTTTCGTCGCCGTCCAGGCCGGAAGAGGATCCTTCCACTCGAAGTGGTCATACTTCATAGGAGTGAGGAAAGAGAGACAGAAATCGAGAATTGCCCTGGATGGGGATGGCATTCCTAACCTGCCACGTTGCCGCACCGCTTCTGCTGTTGCCTGTATATCGCCATTTAGATGGCGCATCCAGCTCCCTGTACGATAGCTCATCACCCTATCAATCTGCTCTCCACTTGCCCATTGATAGAGCATATACGGAAAATCAACCCCCAAACTCACAGGATGCGCAATCGCCATATTCAGGCGCGGATTGATTTCCATCAAGTAGGGTTTCCCGGCAGTGTCGCGCCGAAACTCCACCTGAGAGTAGCCTTCCAAACCTATTTCACGCACTAAACGTTCTGCCTGGTCCCCAGTATCCGGCGGAAAGTCAATAGCCTGGCGCAGAACATATATACCACCCATCAGGGGAACTGTGCGCTTCCCCCAGAAAGCGAAACGTGCATAGACCTCGCCATTCGCATAGAAGAGACTCAGGGACTCACGCCTGCCCGAGAGGAATTCTTGAAAGTGCGTTATCCCCCCAAAGCGTGTCAGTTCCTCAACTGCAAGCCGTGCCTCATCAGGGGTCGTCACTAACTGCGGCACAATCCTGGATCCTTGTTGCCCATTCCATCCCCATGACTCCACAGGTTTGACAACAGCCGGTAGTCCAATCTCATGCAGTGCCGCTGCCACTTCGCTCACCGCTCCCACAGTGACAGTTCGTGGAACCTCCACTCCCAGTTGCCCGGCGACGGCCATCAACTGCTCTTTATTGATGACTGTGCCCAGAGCAGGTTCTTTGGCCAGGGCAATCCGTACCCGCCGCTCAAGTTGCTCGCGGTGCCGGCGTATTAATGCTATCGTGGAGTCTGAGGAAGCGATCAGTACCCGTGCATCAATACGGTCAAGCACCTGCTCCAAAAAGGTAAAATATTCTTCTGTGCCCTCGTTTGCTGGGCAGACAAATCTCTGCTGACACCAGCGCGACGAGAAGGCTGGCACACCACCGCTATCAGAGGTTTCCAGTACAGCAACACGTAGCCCCCGGCTACCAAGCGAACGTACGGCGGCCAGGGATTTCCGCAACTTCCCATCAAGCACCAGCGCATCATATGCTACTTTATGAGTTGCTGGTTGTGAGTAGGGAGCTGTGGTCGCTCGATCCTCTGCTGGCACTTCGCTATCGGAAGTTCGTAATGTGTTTACACGATCAGTCATCATATCCTACCTTCTAGCCCAATCATCATTACAGAGGTAAAGACGGATATTCACGGTAAGGTGACTGTCCGTCCCTCGACTAAATAGAAAGTTTTTCATAGTTTTAAGATGAAAAATAGCATCCTCCTGGGAGGGTACCATCTGCAAGTGCTGATATGATGTACATTATGGTGGAGAATCAGTGAGCTCTTGGAAGGAAGCGTGGAGAAATGGTGGAGTGTTCCTCTTCTACCGGAACAATTACAATGACCTTACCCCGGTTTACCGGATCCCCTACACACCTTCCCTGGTTCCACCAAATCGGCGCAACCTCAACGTCCCCTCTATGGATCTCTCGTGAGACAAGTAAGAAGGTGAGGAATATACACCAGGATTCACCTTTTGCAACGCTATCTCTACATTTTCATCAACCAGATTCCTATGTAAAAGGGGCTATCCTTAAGTGGTGCGATATTCGCTCATATGTATTTATGTACATGTATCTGTCTGTTGAAAGTCCATGGATGGGTTATTTGGAAGAGGTTTGAGTTTGTATGGATTCAACACAAATCTTTGCTCAAGGATGGATCTTTCATGAAAATTCCATTGAATTACTATATCGTGCTTGTAAAGCGATGGGCATGGATGGTAATACTAGGAGTCGTTCTTTGTAGTGTTGCAAGCTTTGGTATCAGTAAGGTTATAGCTCCTGTCTATCAAGCTTCTACAACCATCATTCTCAATTCGGTGTCATCCACCTCAACCAGCGAGAACTTTACCTTAAGCGTGCAAGCTGTACCGACATATCTTCAGTTGCTTACAAGCCGCTCAGTACTTGATCCTGTCGCAGGACGGCACCCCGGACTGACACCCGATCAACTCAGGGCAATGATCACCGCCAAAGCTCAAGCCAATACACCACTTATTGTACTTAATGTAAATAATCAAGATCCGCGACTGGCGATGGATCTTGCGAACGAGGTTAGCCAGAGCTTTGCGCAATTCGCGAATGCACAACTGCCAGAAACGGTACAGATTCTGCCTGCGCAGATGCCAACTGATCCCATCAGCCCCAAAATACGGGTGAATACGACTATCGGTGCAGTGGTCGGCCTGGGTCTTGCGCTGGCACTCATTGTTATTTTTGAATGGATCGAGGATCGCCTGAAAAGCCCTGGTGAAGTGAAAGAGCTTCTGGATATGGAGACATTGACGGTTATCCCCTGGCTCTCAAGTAAACAGCGCACCAAAAGAGCCGAGGAGATTCCGACCCTGACCGAAGGATATCGCATACTAGCCGCAAAGCTCGATGTTGCACAGAAGATCAAACCCTTCAAGCTAGTGATGGTCTCGAGCGCCCTGGCAGGTGAAGGCAAAAGTAGCATTGCCGCTAATCTTGCGTCTTTTCTGGCGGTGACGGGCAAGCACGTCCTTCTGATAGATGCCGACCTTCGCAGCCCAGCTCTGGCTCAATATTTTGAACTCGAAAAACGGCCGAAACTTGCAAGAGCAGCTACAGAGATTCGGGACGAAATTGAAGAGTACCTTAGTGGCTACTTGACTGATATCCCGAACTTGCATGTCCTGACCGCAGAGGTGCTTCCCTCCAACTTCATAGACTTGCTCCCGTCTATGCAGGGTAACCTGTTCCTTGAACGTTTAAAGAGAGCGCCTTTTGACTATGTTATCTTCGATACCCCTCCCCTGCTACCTACAGCTGATGCACAGATTCTGGCTTCCTATGTTCAGGAGATAGTGCTGGTTGTTGACCCATCTAAAACGCCTCGTAAATTATTATTACGCGCCAAAGGCTTGTTAGACAAAATACACACCCCGGTACTAGGATCTGTCATTAATAAGAGTCGCTGGCACGAGCATGGAGAGATTAGTCAGTATTTGAAGGATGCGCGGCACGATCGAGCAGTTATCCCTACTACGACCAGACCGTCTAAACCTCCTTCTATGAACGGCCTGGGGGATTCAACAGATGTTACCCTTGTCCTACCGAGTCTGCAAGCGAAGAAAGATGATCACTAGTGATCTTGCAGTTACTCTAGTGTAGAACCACAAACGGCGACAGCAGAAAAGGAGAATGCGATGGAGCGCCTATTCCTGGAAAAGGTTTCCACAAGGTCCTTGCGGGTTGGAATCATTGGCCTCGGTTATGTAGGGTTACCGCTCGCAGTTACGTTTGCAGAAGCTGGCT
The DNA here is from genome assembly GCA_041499255.1 of Ktedonobacteraceae bacterium. Classification (GTDB taxonomy): domain Bacteria; phylum Chloroflexota; class Ktedonobacteria; order Ktedonobacterales; family Ktedonobacteraceae; genus UBA11361. The sequence continues at coordinate 6,963 of JBGQJX010000052.1, forward strand.
TCCACGTTACTGGCATTGACACAGACCAACAAAGAGTCGACCAGGCAAATCGTGGTGAGAGCTATATTCCTGATGTTTCGAGCAGTGTATTGCAGAGACTCATTGATACAAAAAATATCTGTTTTACCAGTGATTACACTGCGTTAGACAGCATTGACGCGGTTAGTATCTGTGTTCCTACCCCATTGAGGAAGACACGCGAGCCGGATATTTCCTATATTATCTCGGCAACACAACAGGTGCTGGCACACCTGCATTCTGGTCAGCTCGTTATATTGGAAAGTACGACATATCCTGGTACAACTGACGAAGTGCTGCTGCCGGAGCTGGAATCCAGTGGCCTGAAAGTCGGCCTTGACTTCTGTCTGGCTTTTTCACCAGAGCGCATTGACCCGGGCAATCCCGATTTCGACGCACGCAACACGCCCAAAATCGTTGGCGGCATTACACCTACCTGTACAAAATTGGCAAAGGTCTTCTATGGAGCGGCCATCAATGAGGTCATGGCGGTCTCCTCAGCGCGTATTGCAGAGATGGCTAAGCTGCTGGAGAATACGTTCCGTGCTGTCAACATCGGCCTGGTGAACGAGATCGCCATTATTTGCGAAAAGCTTTCCATCGATGTATGGGAAGTCATCGATGCGGCAGCGACGAAGCCTTTCGGTTTCATGCGCTTCCTGCCAGGTCCGGGTCTGGGTGGACATTGTATTCCAGTCGACCCGCACTATCTTTCCTGGAAACTTAAGACGCTTGATTACACAGCACGCTTTATCGAATTGGCGGCTGAGGTCAACAGTAGCATGCCGCGTTACGTTGTGAATAAGATCGGCGAGGCGCTGAACGAACAGCGTCTCAGCTTTAATGGTGCGACTGTGCTGGTTTTGGGCGCTGCCTACAAGCGTAACGTGGGGGATGTACGTGAATCTCCTGCTCTCGATATTCTTCAAGAGTTGATAGCTCACAAGGCGGTAGTACTTTACAACGATGAGTACGTGCCGTCCTTGACGCTGGGCAAACAGACACTGTACTCACAGCCGCTAAGGAGTGAACTGTTGCAAGCTGCCGACTGCGTAGTCATCGTCACAGACCATGGCTATTATGATGTTCCCTGGATTGTACGCGAAGCTCGCTGCATCGTGGACACCCGTAACATGACCCAGGCCTATAAGGATGAAAAAATTTTTCGGCTCTAAAAAGGTGTATAGAAATGTCTCTGCCTTCTGGATCTCTGAGTACTACTAGTGCGCATATGGCAGCAATGCCTGCTAAAGCTGTCCATAGAAATATTTTTCGTGCTCTGCTGACCCTTTCATCTGCCAATCTGTTGGCCCGCGCGATGGGCATGCTCAATCAGATTGTAGTCACCAGGCGCTTTGGGGCAGGGGCAACAATGGACGCCTACTTTGTCGCCTCCACACTACCTATTTTGATGGCCACGATGCTCAGCACCTCTGTTGAAAGTTCTGTCATTCCAGTCTATGCACGAGTGCGCACGAAAGGAAAAGAGCAGGCATCCAAGCTCTACAGTACATTACTGAATCTCCTGATCCTGGGTACAACAGCAATCACAGTGGTAATGCTCACCTTTCGTGACCAGCTGATTCATCTTTCTGCTCCAGCACTGGATCCATTCCGCACGACTCTCGCCGTGAGCCTGGCACCATTGATCTTTCCAGTGATGTTGTTGATGGTGGTGATAAGCCTCCTGGAATGCCTTCTCAACACAGAAGGTCAGTTCGGTTGGCCAGCCTACGCCGGGTTATTGGTACCAATCACCACGGCCGTGCTGGTGCTGACGCTAGGTAAAAAGGGAGGCATCGTTACACTCTGTGTAGGTATGCTGGTAGGCCTCTTCCTGCAACTTTGCGTGGTTATCATACGCGCACGACGTGCAGGACTCGTCTATCGGCTTAGTGTGAACTTACGCAATCCAGACCTCCATTCGATTTTGAAGGTAGCCTGGATAGCGCCTTTTAGCATATTAATCAGTCAGGCCAGCCCCCTGGTCGATCAGATATTTGCTTCATCTCTTACCGCGGGCAGTATCTCAGCACTCAACTATTCACTAAAGCTTGTGAGCGTCTTTACTGGTGTAATTTTCGTTTCCGTTGGACGTGCCGCGCTACCCTATCTCTCACGTCAAGCTTCTATAAAAGATAAGAGCGCTTTCAAGGAAACGCTGCGTTTCTATCTGTGGATAGTGGGCATTGGCACAACCGTGCTGGCTGCACTCATGCTTCTGCTGGCGCATCCACTGGTGCAAATCCTCTTTCAACGGGGGGCCTTTTCTGCCCGCGACACGGACCTCACTGCAAGAACACTGATGGGCTTTATGGTTGGTCTGACACCAATGGCATTAGGCTTCATTTTAGCGAGGTCATTTGTCGCTCTTCGCAAGAACCGATTACTCCTGGTTACCACTGTCTTCGGTGTCCTCTCCAACGCCATCTTTGATTATATCTTTGCTCACTTTTGGCAGAGTACTGGAATCGCCCTGGCTACCTCGGCAGTATACTTTTGCAACGTGTTTATCCTGCTCTTCATGCTGCGCCGCCAGATTGGCAAGCTTGGCATTCTCACCCCTCCGCCTGAGTTACTGAAGGCGGCAAGGGAGCTGGACTTAGGCTCCTTGTTCAATATTCCCTATAGCGTATTCGAGCGGATCGTATTTGTTTGCATCGCGCTAGCGACCTTTGCAGCCGGGGTTGGTGCCGTCTTATGGGACTCTGTCTCTGCCCTGCGTATCTCCTTGGGATCTCTCATCCTGCTAGCCTTTCTGCGCTATCGCTATGCGCTGGTGATGGCCTGGGTGATGATTGATGTATTCATTGGCTCAACGCTGCCATTCTTCAATGGCAACAAATTTGACACAGGCTTAACGGTACCAACCCTGCTCTTGATGACTTGTATGCCAATCAAACAAACCTTTCGGCGTGTACCAGCGCTGGCCCTCCTGCTTCTCTATCTTCTATGGGTGTTGGTCGGCATCGGAATATCCCCCACCGATAGTGGATCATTCCTGACACAATGGACGCTCATGCTGGATTGTGTGGCGATTAGTGTGCTGGCGATCAATGTGCTGACTACGCGGCAACACCTGTTAAAACTCATCGATGCCATTCTCATACCGGCGACGTTCATTTCTCTGTACGGCATCTACGGTTACTTCACCAAGACTAATGGAGTGGTAGATCCAACTACATCGCTTTTCCGCATTTACTCTATCACTAGTGCAGCACCGGCGCTGGCTTTATTTCTCTCCATGGTAATTCCACCTGCGATCTATCGTGCATACACCTTGCACGGTTTCAAGCGCCTGGGTATGTGGATACTGGTCATCATCTATCTGGCGACGATGGTGCTCACCTTCTCACGTAGTGCCTTTATCTGCGTCGCTTTGAACCTCATCATTGTGATCCTATTTATTCCATCACGTAAGATGAAATTTGGTTTGCTCGGTAGTAGCCTGGCGCTGGCTGTTGGGGTGATTCTATTGGCGACAATAGGGAATATTTCCATCTTCGACCGCTTTTTTAATCAGGATGTTGCAACGCTTAATGGACGTACCTACCTCTGGCAAGCACTCCTCGACCGTTTTAACCCAATGCAATTGCAGGGCCATGGGTTTGGGGCTGCCAGAATTTTTTTGATTAACCTGCAAGTAGGTTATAGAGGTGTAATTTCTACTTCGCCCTCGAATCTTTATATTACTGCCCTGTATGACCACGGGATCATCGGTCTGACCTTGCTCGCTCTGGTGTTTATCGTACTCGGTATCGGCTTGATCGCAGGAATACGAAAAACTACTGGTGATCAGCGGGCACTGTTCATAATGGCATTGGTGGTCTTAGTCAACATGGTTGTGCAGTCTTTTGAGCAGAACGATTTTTGGGCCCAAACAATCGGTATTTACTTCTGGGTCATAATAGCATTCCCGTTTGCAGTCTGCTGGTCCACGGCGAAACAATCATCAAGGACCAATAATAAGGTTTTTGATGAAATGACACAGCCGCTGTTGGAGGCTGTACAACAGACAAAACAGAGGCTAGTGACTCATCTCTAGAGAGAGCGAAAAATGAGACAAAGTAGTGAGAAGTGACTTTATGGAAGATCGTATGCGTATTTATTTCGTTACCTTTACGTTTTCACCCTTAGTTGGCGGCTCGGAGGTGCAGGCGGAGAAACAGGCCCGTCAGCTTCAAGCACTCGGACACGATGTGACCATTGTCACATTCCGCCATTATAAGCAGTGGAAACGAAAGGAAATGCTTGATGGCCTCCCAGTTGTACGTGTGAGTGGACTATACAGGCATAATGGACGGCTGAACATTGGTAGGTTGGGCTATCTGCCCAACACCATTATGATGTTCCTGACGCTCTGGCGTTTGCGTCGCTCCTATGACGTGATACATGCTTTTCAGTTGTCGCCGCCTGCAGCACTCATCGGCCAGCTCACACATAAACCAGTTATTCTCTGTATCCCGAGTGCGGGGCCGAGCGAGACGCAAAGTATACAACTTGAGCGGGGCGCAATGCTGATGGCCGACACCCTGACCGAGACATCCTTCCTGAAAGTCGAATTGAAAGACTGGAAGGCGGGCGCTGGTGATATTGGCCATCTTCCACAGTTGCCATTGGGAAAGGCAATGCTGGACTTTCTGCGCAAATCGAGCGCATACTACCAGATTCTCAGCACGCGCAGCCACTCCTATCTCACCTCGCACGGATTCCGCGCCGAGCAGATTGTACATATTCCCGGCAGTGTCGATACGGAGAGGTTCCGACCGGCGCCAGAACAACGTCCTGATCCGGCAAGACCGGAGCGCGATATCATTTGCGTGGCACGGCTGGATTTAGCCAAGGGAGTCGATGTACTGCTGCATGCGTGGGGAAGGATGCTGCGTGAACCCTCTGAGTGGCGTGCGCATCTGAAACCCAGGCTACGCCTGGTTGGCAAAGGCGTGTGCGGAGCGCAGATGGAGCGCATTGTTGCGGAACTGGGCATCCAGGACAGCGTAGAGTTGCTGGGGCTGCGAACAGACATAGTCGATCTCCTACAACAATCATGGGGCTTTGTGATGCCTTCTCGCTGGGAGGGTATGCCCAATGCTTTACTAGAAGCTATGGCATGTGGCCTGCCTTGCGTGGCCACGCGCGTGAGTGGCAGCGAGGATATCATCGCTGACGGTGTAAACGGCTTGTTGGTGGAACCGGAACAACCTGCTGAGATGGCCTGGGCGCTGCGCCGCATTATAGAAGATAGTGAGCTTGCGCAACGACTGGGCCAGGAGGGACGGGCAACCGTGGTCCGCGATTATCAACTGACCACCATCGTTGAGCAATGCCTGGAATTCTACCGCCGCCGCCTTGCGGGAGAGAAAAACGTTTTGCCCCTGGCATTGGAAGGAAGGGGGAATTGATGCCCAATCCAAGTATCTATATCGTTACTGCTACTTTTCTCCCTTCGGTTGGCGGAGCCGAAAAGCAGGCTTTTGCGCAGGGTCGCGGCTTGCGTGAGAGGGGCTATGAGACAACCGTCGTTACATTTCGTCACAACAGGGCATGGCCACAGCATGAGTTGATTGAGGGTGTGCCTGTTCTTCGTGTGGCTGGCGCGCTACTGGGAGATCGAGGAAAGCTTCCAAGACCACTGCAAAAACTGGCGTACCTGTTGGCGGTGATGGTTATGGGTTGGACGCTATGGAGACACCGCCAACGCTACAGCATCTTGCACGTCTATCAACTCAGCTTACTGACACTGCCAGCCGCCCTCGTATGCCGGTTGGCTGGCAAACGAATGCTCGTTGCGGTACGTTCCGCAGACTCGGGTAAGGCCACAAGCCCACACCACAAAGCATCATTGCTTGCCGGGCCTCTCGATGCCACTACGCCATGGCTGCAAGTCGAAGAACGGGTCGCCGACAGCGATCTAGAGGTGCTGGCACGCATGGGGAAGCCTTTTGTACGATTTCTATCTTCTTTGCTCCATAGCAACCGCGCTACACTGGTTATACTTAGTTCGCGTATGAAGAGCTCCCTTACCGAACATGGCTTTAACCTGCCCGATGTGCAACTCATCCCTAACGGAGTAGACATCACCCGTTTTAACCCTGCTCATGTAGATGATGCTATCGATGGGCGAGAGCAGGTCGCCGTCTGCGTCTCTAAATTGCGCTACGAAAAGGGCATTGATGTACTACTGCAGGCATGGTGCCTGGTACAGCAGCAGGCACCGCAAGCGCGGCTGATCATTGTGGGCAGTGGTAAACTCCAATCCCAGCTTGAGTGTCTCGCAAAGGCACTTGATATTGCCAATAGCGTCGAATTTACAGGTCTTCAGAGTGATATACCGGCCCAAATCCACCGGGGCAGCGTAGCAGTGCTACCCTCCCGTTGGGAGGGTATGCCTAATGCCCTGCTGGAGGCGATGGCATGCGGCTTACCCTGTGTGGCAACACGCGTCAGTGGGAGCGAGGATATTATCCAGCATGGAGTCAATGGCCTGCTTGTGGAGTCTGAAGATTATCAAGGCATGGCGCAGGCACTGCTTACCCTGCTCCATGATCCGCGGTTGGCCCAAAAGTATGGCCAGGCTGCCCGCGAAACGGTCGAAAGGCACTACTCATTTGAACAAATTATGGATAGGTATGTAGAACTTTATCAAAGAATTACAAAGCACCGGTGTCAGATCGCAGGGGATGGATCGTCCTATAGAACTTGCTAGCTGTTGTCTATGTGTACACCTTGGATGGTTGAGAAGCAACCGGCGCTTCTAAGATGTGAAAGGATTGAAGTCAATGTGTGGAATAGCTGGATTTATTGATGTAGAGCGCAGTAGTGACAATGCGGGGCAGCTCATCGACCGCATGTGCCAGG
>JBGQJX010000053.1:0-13779 GCA_041499255.1 Ktedonobacteraceae bacterium
GGACCAGCGTATTGCCACTGCTAAAGAGAAACTTGGTGAGCGCCTCGTCATCCTTGGACATCACTACCAGCGCGATGAAATTATCAAGTACGCGGATTTTCGCGGCGATTCGTTTAAGCTAGCGCGGTTAGCCGCCGCTCGTCCACAGGCCGACTACATCGTTTTCTGCGGCGTACACTTTATGGCGGAGAGCGCCGATATTCTTAGCGGCCCTCACCAGCGCGTTATTCTGCCCAATCCTGCCGCAGGTTGCTCAATGGCCGACATGGCCAATATTGCCGAAGTCGAAGAATGCTGGCAAATGCTCCATGATACGCTTGGTGACGACGCCGGCATCATACCCGTGACTTACATGAACTCGGCAGCCAATCTCAAGGCCTTCTGCGGCCGCAATGGAGGCATCGTCTGTACCTCCTCCAATGCCCCCGCTGTCATCAAGTGGGCCTTCAACCAGGGCAAGCGTGTCCTATTCTTCCCAGATGAGCATCTTGGCCGCAATACCGCTCTCAAATATGGTATAGCAGAAGAGCAAATGGCTGTCTGGAACCCCAAAGACCCGCTGGCCTCCGATGACGCCGAAGAAGAACTGGAACGCTCAAAGATCATTTTGTGGAAGGGTTACTGCACCACTCATATGCGCTTCAACGTGCACCAGATTGCTAAAGCCCGCGCCGAGTATCCTGGCATCAAGATTCTTGTCCACCCGGAATGCCGCCGCGAGGTCGTAGAAGCTGCCGATCTTTACGGCTCCACCGAGTATATCATCGATCAAATCGAAAAAGCCCCTGCCGGCAGCCAATGGGGTGTCGCAACCGAGATAAACCTGGTCCATCGCCTGGCAAAAGAGCACCCGGAGCAGTTCATCTTCTGCCTCGATCCCATCGTCTGTCCTTGCTCGACTATGTATCGCATCCACCCGGCCTACCTCGCCTGGGTATTAGAAGGTCTGGTCGAAGACCAGGTAATCAACCAGGTCACGGTCGATGACGAGACAGCCCACTGGGCCAGGATCGCCCTACAGCGTATGCTCTCGCTCTAAGGGAAACGAAATACTTTTCAAAGCCGGTGTGTTATCACGAATACGTAAATACAGGGGGCAATCCCTGCGGCATCCCAACCATGTAGGGATCCGATTATGCAGATGAATAAAATGAATCCGGCCAGCTGTAGGGGCCGATTTATCGCGCCCACCGCCGATTTATCGGCCCTCGGTGGCTTGCCGCTCTCCAGCCCAGTAGCCGCCGTAAGGGGAATACCCCTTTTTATGACGCTACATCGTTTTACACATGATGAGATTCAATTTTTTCAAGTTACAAGGAGAAGATCATATTATGAGCGATTCAGCAATCCAGGAGCAACAGCCTGCCCCTGATTTTACTCTTCCCGCCGTAGGAAATGACGATTTTATCAAAAACAGTCAGGTACATCTGGCTGATTTGAAAGGCCATACAGTCGTTCTCTATTTCTATCCAAAGGATGATACTCCCGGCTGTACCAAAGAGGCGTGTAACTTCCGTGATGCCAACCATCTCTTACAGAAGCGTGGCGTGGTTGTACTGGGTGTGAGCGCTGATGATGTACGTTCTCACCAGAAATTCGCTGAAAAGTATGGCTTGCCTTTCACCTTGCTCTCTGATACTGATACGACCGTTTCACAGCTTTATGGTGTCTACAAAGAGAAGAACATGTATGGCAAGAAGTACATGGGTGTCAACCGAGAGACCTTCCTGATTGATAAAGATGGTATTGTTCGCAAGGCCTGGCACAAAGTGAAACCGGAAGACCATGCCAACGATGTACTTGAGACGGTAGATGCTCTGAACCTTTAATCTCTACTCAACCAGCATATTTGGGTGCTTCCGACCCATGTTGCAAACCTTCAAGTATGCATAAGAATAATTGCAATCACTATTGGCAGATGGAGAGAAGCACTGAAAATATGGCCTACTATGGTCGGGAAACATCGATCCTCTTAGAACGGCCCCTCAATGTATCGATGAGAAGGCCGTTCAAGCTTGCGTTTATGCGCCGCATGAGATCATCGGTAGATTCACATTCCAGTACTGTACAGTGACCACTAGCCTGTAAGATATCTTCAAGAGTTTGCACCAGGTATTCTTCATTTTCGCAGTCACAAGCTTCTACTCGTCTCGGATGCAGGTGCAGCCAGACGAGTAGATCCTCACTTAAACTCGCTCGTAGATGCTCCTCTATCCATCTATCACTCTGCTGCAAAATACGGCGCAGCATCTCTATCTCCTGGCTTTTTTGATCGCTGTGCTGCATATTGGCAGTGGCCGGTGAGAAATCATCTTGCCCTGTCGTATAACATGTGTTCACTGTATTCAAATTGGACGAGCAGGCTGAATCCCTATTCATGCTGCTTCTCCTTTGTTTGCCGTTTCATATTCGGATTGGATATACGTTCTCCCCTAATAAGACGTAAGTAGAAGACCAAATCCTACAGATCTTTTCCTACATTACATAATTCTTGAATCAGCTACAGCACCTTTTCATTTTTGAGCAGGTATATCTTTTCTCAAGAACCTGCTGATTTGCCAGGTATGTCTCGATTGCTGTTAGAATTTTCACACTTTCCGTCGTCTTAGTAGTAGACGAAATTTTTCATTTGGAGGGACCCGTCTAATGTCTCATTTAGCACGCGATCCTACTCTTGTTTCCCCGCCCGTTGATGTGGACCGGTTTTTGGCGGTCGTACGAGGCGCACAGGCGGGGAATATAGCTGCTTTCGACACGCTTTTTCAGCGCTACAATGCTCGAATTTGTACCTACCTTGCTCGTATGGTTGGCAATGATGAGGAGGGTCGTGATCTGGCTCAAGAGACTTTTATCAAGGTATGGCGAGCGCTACCAGCTATGCATGATGAAGCGCATTTCGATACCTGGCTCTACCGAATAGCCACTAATACAGCTATCGATCACCTGCGGCGCCGGAAGGCCCGTTGGCCGCTCTGGAAAGAACAGGACGTGGAGAATACGCCTGAGTCAATATATATTGCGGGGCCTGAAGAGCAGGTAGAAGAGGCTGAACATATCAAATCAGCACTGGTGGCCCTCTCTCCACAGTACCGTGCCTGTCTACTCCTACAACATTACGTGGGTTTATCCCAGCGCGAAATCGCTAAATCTATGAACCTCAGTGAAAAGAGTGTCAGCATATACGTGAGCCGTGGCTGTGCTCAATTTCGCAAGGCATATGCACGCCTGGCGAACGGAAAAGAGGCAAAGGAGAGAAAGAGGTCATTCAAATGAAAGAATCATTCCTTGTGCCCTGTGCACGTTGGGCGGAGAAACTTGCCACGAAATATCAGGACGACCTTCCATATTATGAACGCCTGGCCATCAGAAACCATCTGTTATCTTGTACAGCCTGTGCCGCTGCATACGCCTTTTATCAAGAAATAGGCATGAAGCTTAGCTGCTTAGCTGAAGTTGAACCACTTTCTAGTCTTCCATCGCATTTACTACAACGCGAAGAGCATGTATTCGCTTTTCAGCGGCGATCAGAATTGGCTTCTTCATACAGCCGCATGTGGCGTCAATCCATAATGGAAGCTGAATCCACTAGCCAGGAGCTCCAATCACCTGCATCTACAAAAAGTCCCTTGCCAGAAGCGGGCTTGAGAGGATGGAAGGCACGCTCTATCGCGCAGTACATTCTGAGGGCGCCTGAAAGATTTCTTCATGCCTCTCTGACTCACTTGCCGGTGAAAGTTCGCTATGTGAGTGCAGGCAATAACGCCCTTTATGCCCTGCAGTCCCGGAATGGCACCTTACTCTGGCAATATCAAAAGAGCACCGTGTTCTTCTCTTCCCCCGCGATGAAGAATGGCATACTCTATCCCAATGCGCTCGATTCCCAAATATTTTTGTTCGCGGCCTCGATGAGACTGCGACCATGTAGCGATTCTTTTATCTGGAAGCGCTAGTAAAAAAACGGTGTATTAACTATCGGCTTTTATGCCATCGGTTTGAATAGCGACCGTTTCCATGTCCTTATTGTGTTCATGCTCAAGTGAGCCGTTAGCGCCCGTGGTAATCTCTTTCGGATCAGCCGTTTCCAATGTTTGATCCACGAACTGCGCCTCCTCCTTGTGCTCAACCTCCCCAGCTTCCTCCTCAACGGGTTCAACGCTACTTTCACTCGTTGCAGTGCTATCGTTAATGAGCTCCTGGCCACTTCCTACGCTCATCGAACCCTCAGTACCTTCAGTACCCTCTATATCCTCAGCAGCCTGTGCAGCCACAGCCACGGATTTGCGGTGACGTACAATCAGAAGCGTTATGGCGGTGACGATTGCAACAGCCGACAGCAAGTGAACAACATTAAATGGCGTGCCTGGGAAGAACCAGGAATCGGTGCGGAGAAACTCAAGGCAGAAGCGCACAAATGGATAGAACATCAAGTAGATGAGAAAGAGATCGCCATTGCGCAGGCGTTGTTTGAAGCGGCGCGAAATCCAGAAAATGAGCACAAAGCCAAGTACATTCGCGATTGACTCGTAAAGGAAAAGGGGATGGAAGCGCACACTCTCAGGATAGAGGGTCAAATTATTATAAGGAGGAATACGATGTGCGTCGTCTATGCGTAATCCCCAGGGCAACGTTGTTGGCGGCCCGTAGAGTTCCTGGTTGATGAAATTCGCCCAGCGCCCAATAGCCTGGCCCAGGGGCAGTGCCAGTGCGATTGCATCGAGATAGATCAATAGCGGTAATTTTTTCCATAAGGCATAGAGGGCAAGGGCAATGCCGCCAAAGATGAAGGCGCCATAAATGTGCATGCCGCCGCGCCAGATCTCAAGAATCTCTATTGGGTTGGCCAGGTAATGATCAAGCCCATTTGGTCCTCGCGGCGATTGGATGAAGACATAGTAGAGCCGTTCGCCGATCAATGCGGGTATAAGCACCCAGAGCAGCATATCCCAGATGGTATTGCTCGCCTGCCCATGGCCCGCTACATAGCGACTGGCGACCCAGGCGGCAATGATAATGGCGACAACCATAATGAGTCCGTACCAGTGGAGAGATAGTGGTCCTAACTGAAATATAATGGGGCTAAATGGTGGATACATAACAGGTAGTCCTCGCTCATTTCGTTTTTATTCGATATAACCCAGGTCACGCAGTCGGCGGAGCACTTCTGGATCGTCAAAGCCATCCGCTTGCTCCTGGCTGGATACCATTACACCCGCGTGACTGACAAATGTGTGCAGGTGCTCTTGGAGGGTTTCAACTCTTTCAGGTAGTATATCACGCAAATTCAAGCTTTCATTGGGATCCTCAAGAGCGCTGTACAACTCAAGGCGATTCTCGCCGGTCTGGATCAGTTTATGCGTCTCTCTCCAGACGGCGCGCCGTGTTTGATCACAGCCCAACTCCTCTGTCTCGCGCGGGCGGCGCTGGTGCAGCATTTTCACAACATTGCGCGGCGGTACTCCCTCTGAGAAAACAATTCCACAATCAGGATCGCTCGTTGAACTCTGGGCCAGCGTCAGTACTTCTTCGACTTCGTCAGCCAGGTTTGCGGCTGTCAGCGCTGTTTGGAATATGCGGCGGGTCGAGACAAAGTGCTCAACGGTTTTACCACGTGGCAGGTCATTGCCTGGATCGCGGATAATCAGCGGCACTCGTACCAGTTCGTTGTAAAGTGAAAGAGAGTGTCCTACCAATCGCTTCTCACCGAGGTGCTCCCCGTGGTCAGCGCAGATGATCACTAAAGTATTGTCCAACCTGCCACTCTCGCACAGCTTGTTGAAAAATGCCCCCACCAGTTCATCCTGGGTAGCAACTTCAGCATTGTACATGCCGTCAAGAGTCGCCTTGTCCAGATCATCCATGGTGCTCGACAAGGGAGCATACCAGCCAAAAACATCACTATTAAAGTGCCGCAGGTACCGCTGTGCCTGCTTATTATGCAGCACATGTGGAGCAAATTGCTCCATAAATTTTTGGTAGGGATGGTAGGGCATGTGTACACCCATTAAATTGACAAAACTGAAAATTGGCTGGTCCTCGTCGACATCCTTGCGCTCGATGAGTAGCCGAGCCGCATCATTGAGCGATTTGCCCGTGTTGCCCTTGAAACTCAAAGCCGTTTGCCACAGTGGAGCCATCAGAGGAGAGAACGAGAGGTTTAAGAGGAAGTCGGAACGTGCAAAGACATCCTGCATGGAAGAAATGGCCTCGGTAAGCAAACCCTTGAAGACCTGCCTGTAACGGTCATAAAGATTGCGATGGACGCCTGCCTGGTTCGGGCGTGAGGTCAACAATCCGCTATAGTTCAAGAAACTGAGAAAGCCGCGGCGCAGTCCATTATTGACGACTCCCACAAGTGGATTGTTACAAAAGGCTGCTGTGAAATAGCCACCGTCACGTAATCTTTCGGCCAGCGTGGGAAGTGAATCGGGAAGTACGGAGAAGGACTGCACAGTAGTATGTGCCGAAGGATACACACCCGTAAACATGGATGCGTGGGAGGGAATAGTCCATTGGGCGGGAGCAACGGCACATTCAAAGAGTGTAGAGTCGGCGGCAAATGCATCGAGGTAGGGTGATGTTTCTTCCGCGCATCCATAGCACGAAAGGCGATCAAGGCGCTGTGTATCCAGGACCAGCAATAAAATATCGGGACGAGTTGTCACTATCGAATTCCTCCGTGCTGCTTTCAAAGTTGCTGATGAACCAGTGCTTATGTGAGTATAGCCTCACTTTATTATAACTTGGTGAAGCAAATGAAATACGCGCCTATTCTCTGCTTCTTGCTTCAAAGCAGCGAGAACGATTTTACCCACTAGTGGAACATTGAGCGAGGCAGGTCAATCTGTGCGTATGCGCTCCATGTTAATACGACGAAATCGAGCGAATCGTCACGCCCCCTATCCTGAATAAATAGAAGGCAGCACACTACATTGGAGAAAATCCGTGTCCCTATTGTGATCTTTCACCCCTGCTCCGTTATAGTTTTGAGATACCGCAATGATACTCTAACATATATATTCCTTAACTGATCATTATTCATATGGGAAAGTAAATCGCAATAAGCTCTTTTCCAGGGAGATATGAATATGGGACATATGACACTCTCAATCAACATTTAAACTCACGTACACTTGTTGGAGAAGTCATCTTAACGGCTTCTGCCGAACTGGTGTTCTTATTTCATTATTCGAGGTGAGTTACATCTTTGTTAGTATGGGAGGAGGGTAATCATATGTTGCAGGTACCTGTTTCGCCGATTTGTGACTGTTGTGGGCTGCCCATTAAGCCTGGGGCAGGAGAAGAATGCCCACGCTGCCAATATCCAATTAGTTTAGTCAAGGAAGAGCATTTTCTAGAATCCGCGCTTAGCGACCTTCAGCGCGTTGCTGACCATGGTGGAGCAAACTTGACGATTAGGGGCTTGATTGCTCGCTATAGAACACGTTTAAATTACCTCCACATTCTCCAGGCAGGTGTGTTCCCACAAAAGGCCGCAACTATACAACAACCTTTGCCACTGGAGACAAAGGAACCAGGCAAGGTAGTAGCTCCACTTATAACTCCTCAAGCGGTACAACCATCAGTTTTACCTGTTTTGCCTCTGGAGAGAATATTTTCAGGTGTTCCATCTCCTGCACCTTTTACGGTACTACCAGGTATGGTGGGTGAACATATAGCTGTCCCACCACAAGCAAAGCAGCCCGGAATATCCCCTGCTGGTGCACCTGCCCCACCACAAATACAGGTTCCAGGCACAATACCAGTCATTCCCGCAGCGGGTGCTGCAACTGTTGCGACAAAAGAAATACCCCAACAGCCAGCGCGTCGCGGTTTTTCGTTTTCCTGGCAGTCATTCGTGGTAGACCAGGCAATTACCATTATTGGTTTGCTTGGCGCATTTCTAATCTTGATGGGAGCACTCAGTTCCGTCATCACTACTGGCGGTAATCCGCTGCTTTCCTTCCTCATCGTCTGCGGCGTCCACGCCTTTTTTGGCATCGCCGGTGTAATAGCTTATCGTTTTGCCAATTTTAAGCTCATCGCACGCATATATAGCGGCATTTATGTGCTTCTGGTACCGCTGGTTGGTTTTACTGGCTACAACTTAATACTTGGAACCCATATACCCCTTTCGGTGCCCACACTGATCGCCGTAGCGGCGGTATATGCTGCCATTGTCTACATATTACTGGCTATCTACCAGGGGTTCTCCCTCTACGGCTACCTGGGAGTAATGGCCCTGATCGTTGCTGATCTCGCGGTTGCTGCCGGTATGCACCTCAACTACAGCTGGTGGCCGAGTATGCTCATGCCGCTAGCCTTACCTGCGCTTACCTCTATAGCACGTTCTCCTACGACGAGACGTGAACGCTACTTTACAGGTAATCTCCTGATATTGCGTCAACCGGTGCGCGTCTTCATGTACACAATCGTCGGCATATGTCTTTTGAGCGCTGTTGCCGTCACGATTATAGCCCTTACGATGGGGAGCACGAGCACCTTCTTCAATGCATCGATAACAGAGATGCGTTTCTCGATCCTGAGTATGTCTGTTCTACTGCTAATTTGGACCTCAGCCTGGTTCTGGCTGACAGAGCGCACCCGTGAATTGCCAGTACTTGCCTTCCTTTTCCTCGCCAGCGCACTTGCTTTCTGTTATGCCTTCAACTTTTCGCAAAGTGGCTATGTCCTGACATTAGTCAGTGTTGCGCTGCTCTATCACGGGCTGAACCGTTTCGCTGCGCCTTTGCTACGGCCATTTGGTAAGCTCAGCCTGTATCTGGATCTCATTGCTTTAGCGCTGGTGTGTCTCGTTCCTCTTATCAGTTCGTATCTTCTGCCGCAACAACTCTTTTATGCGGCTTATCGCATACCGTTGGACAACAATCCAAATCTATACGTTCACGCGAATTGGGCTGGTGTAGCTGAACTGATTGCCGTGGGGGTTGGCTGCATCATCACGGTGAGTATGAGCCTGTTACGTTCAAACAATCTGGGAACATCGGAAAGCCGGCGTAATAAATATTGGCCGTGGCTCCTCTTGCTCAGCGGTTTCTTGCTCAATTGGGAATTGAGCACTGTTGTGCTGTACTTTAATCTCGTACCCGTGTGGTTCTTTGTGGGGCTGACACTGGTTTTGGTAGGCGCAGCCGTGCTTGTTCGCGAGCGCTTTGGTTCTGGCTGGGCGAACCCCATTGATGTAGTAATACTGGGCGTGGCGCTATTAGCGCTCAGCCTGTGCTTGAACGAGGGTGCAGATCGTCTATCGGCGCTCCTGCTCGGCTTTGCGGCGCTTTTCTACGTTGTAGTGCTGTATCAACGCCGTCAACGCTGGCTTTTCCTGCCGGTGGTTTTTGCCGTGCTGGCTCTACCTGTTCTGCTTTTTAGCCGCCCCTATGTTGCTCTCCTGATTGGTGCGCTGCTGCCTTTTGCTGCTGTAGCAATTCGCCGTATCATGGCATACACATCCTGGGTTGTCAACGAAGATGCAGAAGCAAAGTCGAAACGAGTCACGTTATGGGAGTGGCCACCCATAGCGGTTGGACTACTTTACGCGGCCGTGGCCTGCCTCATTGATGCCCTCGTTTCGCAATATGGTGGCCTTTCCCAAAGTATTGTGGAAAGCTGGTTGGGTGTGACTTTTCCTGTAGCCATGGAATTGGCGACTCTCGCGCTGGCATGGTACGTTTCCGCTGCAATGGCTCGGGTTAAATGGTGGCTTATCCCCGTTATTGGCTTTGCTGTAAGTGCGGTGCTCCTCCCCAGCAACCCATTCTGGGTTCTAGCAGTGGTGACCCTCGCCGCGGCTATCCTGGGCTTTGGAGTGAGCCGCATCTTTGATAGAACATGGGCATCTCCTCTCTATATCGTAGCGTTGCTCAGCGCTGTTATGACCGGCATCGCGGGATACCAGAATCCGGCTCAGTTGCTCGCAGCAAGCTGGATATTGTTGGGCTTTGGTCTATTATTCTACGTCGTTGGCCTGCTGGAAGGCCTTGAGCCTTGTTTATGGCTCCTGCCAGCGTTTACCACCTGGGCGGTTGTAGATGCAGCGCAACTGGGAGATCTCTATCGTCCACCCACTATTGCACTCCTTTATGCTGGCTTTGGTGTGGCTGTTGGCCTGCTCAATATTGTAATAGTGCCATTCCTTGGGTCAGCTAAAAAGAACAATTTCCTGAAGTTTGCAATACCCTTCTACGCGTCAGCTTTTGCAGCGGCAGTCTTGACCGGCGTCTACGGCATGCTTCCGGGTGCGAAACCTCCATTCTATGGAGCGATACCCGATGCTTTGCTCCTCTACGCCCTGGCTGCTTTTGGCGTACTACTCTTTGAGCGTCAACCGCGCTGGTTATGGTTGGTTGCGGGTTTCGCCACCTGGGCGACATTGCTGGCCACTCAGCAATCAATCTACTATGTCACAGGGATTGGCCTGGGAACTGGCCTGCTTGGTATGGTTATGAGCAGGGTTATCAAACAACGGGCAGTCAATATCCCACTCTCAAACTTCTTCACAACTACTGTCAGTCTTAGTTGGGGCTGGCCCTGGTACGTGACTTCCCTGGTCGCGGCTATAGTGGTAGGTAGCTGGCCCGTTTATAACATCAACCTGCTCGGTTTTGCGGAATACGCCTTACTGGCTTTCGCTGTCCTTGCTTATATCACAGGCATCGCTGAAGCCTTTGTGCCGCTGTTATGGGTTGCGCCGTTGCTGGCTACCTGGTCTCTCATCGACTCCGCCATATCCTTCGATGCCAATCGACTGCTCATCGTTGCTCTTGTGTGTACTGCCCTCGGTTTCGCTACGAGTAGCCTCGGTTGTATCCCGCGTTTCGCAGTAAGCAGGCGTACCTTCTTCAACTATGCCCTACCGATCTATACTACAGCCCTCGTTGCCGCGGTATTGACCGGTATAGATGGCACATTTGCTGCTACCAATCATCTCTTCTACCTTGTGGTAGTGGTGCTTTTTGCGGTAATCGCCTATGCTGTCGCGCTCTTTGAGCGCCAGTCTTACTGGCAGTTCATCGTAGCTGGTTTTGCTGTCTGGGCAACATTACTGGCAATCAATACCACTGATTATTATGTTGCAGGCATTGCCATCGCGGCAGGTATCGCAGGTATAGTGATCGGTCGGCTGATGCGAAGACCTGCGGTAGATAGTTCGGCATCCCTGATCGTACAATGGCAGCAGCAGTTCAGTTGGAGCTGGCCCTGGTATATAACCGCGCTCGTCGCGACCGTGGTGACCGGTCTCTGGCCATACCTGCATGTGATAGCACAGCCAGTTGCTGGTTTCATTGAGTACAGCCTCCTCGCCTTTGCAGTGCTCTACTACGTAGTGGGTGTCATAGAGGATAGAATAGAAGTGTTATGGATAGGATCTCTTTTCGCTACCTGGTCGCTGGTCAACTCAGCGCGCGGAAATGATTTCCCCCGCTTACTCATAGCCACGCTCGTATATACCGTAGCAGGCGTAGTGACCCGGAGCCTGAAGTCTTTGTCGGCCATCTCTGATGCTATCCAGCGTAGGAAACTGTCCAGCTATGCGCTCACATTTTATGCCACAGCCCTCGTAGCCGCGGTTTTAGGTGGTGGAGATATCACACTGTTTACCCTTCGCAACTTCTTGCTTGGAAGCATTCCCGATGCCCTGCCTCTACTGGTCTATGCTGGTATAGCCTTCGCTGTCTTACTCCTGGAGCGTCAGCCGCGCTGGTTGGCTCTGGTAGCAGGATTCGGCATCTGGGGGACATTTCTCGCCCCTCGGTCATCGATCGGATGGGTGATCGGGATTGCTATTGCTACCGCCTTGATCGGCCTGCTGGTTGGACGCCTAATCAAAAAGTCGGCATCCCAGACAGGTAGATTGCTCTCCCGCTACATGCTCTCGACATTCGTATGGAGTTGGCCATGGTACCTGACATCGTTGATAGCGATGATCTGGACTGCAACCTGGCAGCAGGCCTTTGGCGTAGAGTCGCAGGCTAGCTTCGTCGCGTACAGTCTCCTGGTCTACGCTGCGATTACCCTCTGCATCATGTTGGTAGAGCGGGCACCAGAGACGCTGGTATTACCTGTGATTTTCGCGTCTCTCGCTATCATGCTCTGGCATCCACACCTGGATATCACTGCTGCGATGATAGCCTTCACGATACTCTGCGTACTGATCTTTCTCACGCAACTCGTATGGAAGATTATTACGCCCTTGACAAGAAGCGTACCCGCGTCACTATTACACAATGTCGCTGGAATTGGCGGTCAGTTCCTGGTCGTCCTGGTCATCATTGGCAATGGCGGCCTTTTCGTTAGCTCCGGCATGCTAGCTTTTGTAGGAGCGGGTTCCCTCTTCGTGCTGGCCCTGATGGCCTTCGTTTATGGCCGTATCCAGGAGAATTCCGTTGTGCGTCGCAGTTGTAATTATGCAGCAGGTTTGTTGGTATCGCTAGTAGTGAGTTGGACGTTGGCGGCCTTTGGACAAACCAATTTCGATCTACTCACCCTTGCTCCCGCTACCTACCTTATTGTAATAGCGCCGCTTCTATTCCGTGATGAAACGCTGCCTGAGCATCGCCTTATTGGGGAATGTATAGCCGTCCTGGGTACTGCGCTGCTCTTGCTGCCGACTCTCTGGTTGAGTTTCGCAGCAAGCGAACTAAACCTTGTGTATACGGTAGTTTTGCTGCTTGAATCCCTGGTGCTGCTCCTGCTGGGCATCGGAGTTGGCGTGCGTGTCTTTATCCTTTCAGGTGCCGGCCTGATCGTTGTGGCCGCTCTCCACGCGCTCTTCTTGCCGTCACTTGGGATACCTACGCCGCTGGCTCTGACTATTCTCGGTTTATTGCTCTTAGCGGTGTCGACAGGATTAAGCCTCGCACGTCGTCGATTACGTTTTGCCTGGTCTCAATGGGATTAGCTTAAGAATAGCTGAAAGCCAGAAACATGTGAAAAGTGCTTCTGGCTTTCATTCTATCCAGCACGCATGAGCAAACTCATCCTTTACAGAGTTGCGTTTCCCTTATTTCCTATGGTATACTCATGGTGGCTGATTATGTCTTTGCCAGGCACTCTTTGTATGTACGGCAATCCGTAGAAAGGCATCTAAATATGGCACTCAGGAGCGATGAACTACATCATAATCTGCAACACCTCAATGGTATGTTGACCACTCATGAAGCAGCCAGGCAGCTTGATCTCAGTTACTGGCATTTTATGCATCTTGTGGAAAAAGGACGTATACCGGGTGTGCGCGTTGTTGATCGGTGGCTCTTCTCTCCTATAGATTTAGACGAATACAGGCGCCGTAGATATGGCGAACTGGAAGATATGGCCAGAACAGCTCTGGAGCATCCAGCCGTAGGGCTAACAGAAAAGCAAGAAACCATCTGCCGCTACCTCATCAACAGCGAACGCCCCTCCCAAATAGCCCGCAAACTCCAGCAGTCCCGCCAGGCTGTCCACTCGCAAATAACTCTGATACGCGAAAAAGTCATGCGAACTCAATCCCCAAAGATAGCCGATGAAAAGCCTCGCCGCGCAGCCCGCAACAAAAAAGCTCCCATTCCCTTACAATCGCCTCCCAAATAGACTTCCGACAATCTGACACATCCAAACGCAGCTTGATTGGCTAATATCTCAGTATATAAACAAAGTGGCAGGTAAAGTCGGAACTTAGCCCAACTTCACCTCCCTCTTTGGTTTGTTTATCGCTCCGGTTTGACCCAGATGCCGCGCTCATGCATCAGGTCAATCTGCTTCTGAATAACCTTCTCACGATAC
>JBGQJX010000054.1:0-13764 GCA_041499255.1 Ktedonobacteraceae bacterium
GCGCATGGGCACTATCCATCGCTGCCCACTGTTTCCAAAGTTGAGTCGTTAATGCGGGAAGGAGGGGTTTAGACATATTGCCTAAACCCCTCCAAGCTATTGATGACAGTTTTACAGGCTATAGCGTATCTACTTCAGAGAAAATGCCCTTTGCTTCTTCAAGCCTTCGGGCTGCTAATAGTTTGAGGAAGATAGTTTGCAGAGCTTCTGGATTATCAATAGTATCGATATGCTGCTTTGCCAGTTTAGTAATCTCTGGAAATTGTGTTTCTACAAAGCTCATGATCATCAGATGTAACAACTCGACTCTTTTCTGTCGCTCTTCCTCACGTCCCCTTTCAAGCCCCTCCTTGAGGCCTTTTTCGAGGCCTTTCTCAAGCCCCTTCTCAAGCCCCTTTTCAAAACCTTGTTCTAGGAACTCCTGCCCGATCTCCTGGTACACCCACGATTCTCTGAGAATATCCTGAAACATATTGAACCTCTTTCTGAACCATTCTCGTTCAGGTCCCTTCTTGAACGCTAACCCACCGATGAGACGGGAGATTGCCAACAAATCCCATTCCTGTGCCTCAGCCAGGCGGTCGATCATCCCGCTAATGATTGCAGGCTCTTTCCCGCCATTGGTTAACGACACCAGAGGGAATAAGCCTATCCAATCCAGCCGCAAAAATCCTTCGGCAGGAATATCCCATAACCTGATCACTCGATAGGAAAAGCGATGTATCTCCTCTCCATCAAGAAACCTTCTCGTGAAGGGAGTATCAGCCCTAAGCAAGACACTCCAGCTACTGATCGGGAGAAATGGATATACCTTGGGGATTGGATATATCGTAGCATCACGTTCTCCTCTTCATGGCAAGACTTACAGCAACATTTTAATGTCCCTCTGGATTTCTCCGTAGCTTTGATATCTCTCCCGGCTATCTTCCATCAAGGCGCGGCTAAGGATAGCCTCGAACGCAAAAGAAACATTTGGGTTCAGCATGCGCACGGGGGGGAAAGCGGGATAATGTGGCGGAGCATAGTTTGTCAGCGCGTAATGCATACATGCCGCCAGCGAGTAGATGCAGGTGCGCTGGTCAAAGTGCTTATCCTGCACAGGTAAATAGGGCGAGATCGCCAGTTTCCGCGTTGTACGGTGCAGGCTCCTCTTATGATCTGCTTCAGGCGACGAGGGTGGGGCAGAAACCTGGAAGCCCGTCAATATGGGTCGGCCCCGCGTTCTCTCAATAATGATGTTACTGGGAGAGATATCGTAATGGCGCAATGGTGGCCGTTGTTGCTCCAGGGCCATCAATGCGTTCAGCAGCGAATTCATATAGCCAATTACTTCGCGCTCTGCCAACGGCCTGAGCAATTTTTGCATGTGTTCTTCCAGGCTTTCCCCGTCGATATAGTTCAGCACGAGATAGTAATGCTTTCCCTCGACAAAGCGATCAAGGACGCGGAGCAGCAGTGGATGGTGCAGCCGCGTCAGGGGTTCGGTGGCCTTTTCGTAGTAGACCAGTTCTTTCGCCCGGCGAGCCAGCGGCAGGTCTGTGCAATCCCAGCGTTTCAGCACGACCTGTGCATCGTTGGCCTGGGCGTCGTAGGCAACGGCGACCATCAGCTTCGTCTCTTCGTTATTCTTCAATACGCGCTTAATGATATAGCGCCCTTGTCGCGCGCTGACCCCTGAAAGTGGGCTATTGAACACGCTGCCAGGAGGTATGATCAAGCGACCACAGAAAGGGCAACAGCGCTGCCCAAAGCGCACGGAGGCATCGCAATAGGGACAATGCCGGTTATCTCGCTCGGCGCCACAGGCGCTACAGCGCTGTGCTCCAGTGCGATTCTGGAACTTACAGAGCTGGCAGACATAACGCTGCTGGGCAGTCTGTACTGCCTCGGCAAATTGTTGTGCGAATTCCAGGATGCTGGGGTAACGCTGGTGATAATCCTTTGCTAACGCCCGTAGTATCACTGCCGCCACTTCAACCGGAATGCGCCTGTTCCAGTGCTGTGGAGAGACTGGTTGCTCGTTGAAATGTGCGTTCCACATCTCTTCGATATGTGTATTCACAAAAGGGGTACGCCCGCTGAGCAGTTCGTAGCAGCAAACGGCCAGCGCATACTGGTCCGAATCGCGGCGCGGGTTGCCTTGCCATTGTTCAGGAGGCATATAGGCCGCTGTTCCTGTCGCTTCGCCGAGGGAGGCGTGTGTCTGCATCCCCAGGTAGAAAGTCGTGCCAAAATCCGAGAGCAAAAGCCGCCCATTCCGTCCAATCAGCAGGTTCCCCGGCTTGACATCCTGGTGAATCAACCCATTTTTGTGCACAAAGCTCAACGCATCCGCCGCTTGCTGCACATATGGTACCAGTTCCTCCGCGAAGGCGAATCGCCTGCTCCTATCAGCCTTGCGGAAGAGATCATAGATAGTCTGGGGCGCATATTCCATCACCAGGTAGGGGCGTTCATCTTCTAACTTGCCGAAGTTATAGACCGGCAGAATGTTGGGGTGTTGCAGGTCGGCTATGCGCCTTGCCTCGTCAAAAAAGCTTCCCAGCGCCTTCTCATTGAACTGGTCAATGCGCAGTACCTTGAGCGCCAGGATGCGGCTAAGCGGGGCCGGTTCGCGTATTTTATAGACATGACCGTAGCTGCCTGCGCCAATGAAAGAGACGACTTCGTAGCCGCCTATATGCGCCCCCTGCACAAGAAAATCACAGCGAGGGCAGACGACGGCGTTGGCGGAGTTCTCATGCCCTCCACCTGGACGTGTATTCAAACAACGGGCCAACTATTCTACCTCTAAATTCTATCCACCAAACTATATGTAGGGACCCAATTATGCAAATAAACAAATTCATCCAGCCCCACCGTAAGAGCCGATGTATCGCGCCCAACGCCGCTTATGACCTTTAACAAATGATTCGGGACATCCGTAGGGGCCGATTTATCGTGCCCACCGCCGATTTATCGGCCCCCGGTGCCTCTATCAATATCCGGATTATATTGTTAAAAACCATTATCGGCCCCTAGGCTCGCTCATATATTCGTCTTATCTTTCCTGAGGAAACGACGAGAAACCCATGCATCCAGCATCCCGCGCAGCGCGCCAACCAGGCTCATGGCGACCACGATGATCAGAAGGGCAATCCACGTCTTTTTCAAATTGGTGAAGAGTATGGAGTGAGATGAAAAGACCATATTCCATAAGACTGCCAGGAGAAACGCCCCGCTAAACATCAGCAGCCCGGCGATCGCGCTGCTGCGCGATAGTGTGGCAAAACTCATTTTCGCGGAGAGCCAGACCGCCATCATAGCTCCCGGCGTAGGAATGCCAATGGCGATTACGAACAGCACACCGAGAATGTCCAGCCAGGGAGGGCTATTGGGCGGGTACACAAAAAAGGCTGGTAAGGCAAAAATCATCATAATTGTCAGCGGTAAAAGCCCTGTCAGTGCGCCCGCAAACGCTGGACGCCAGAGAACTGGCGCCACCTCTACCTGCTCTTTGGCTGCATCTACTTTTCCAAGCTGGCGTAGAAGATATAGATTGCTCACCAGTAGTATAACAAAAGCGAGAAGATGAGGCGCATCCGAAGATACTCCATTGTTGATGAAGACGCCGCTAAGTATGGGAGCGATGATCGTAACTGTAAGAGCTCGATTGACGAACTTGCGCACAGCACGGCTGCGCACTACTCCCGTAAAACCAATGGCTGCTAAGATCAAGAAATTAAGCCCACAGCCTAACATCACTCCAAACAGGGCGAGTAACTCGCTGCCATCTTTTGCTGGAGTGACGACGAAAATGAAAACGAGAAGTTGTGTGAGCAATGTAATCGCTACTGTGAAAAAATAGAATAATCGTTTCCCCTCGCGGTACTTTTTGACATCAGCGCTGACTACCCCACCATTGAGCTGCGCTTTATCTTGCTGGCTGTATGGGTAAGAGGGAACGGGGTAGCTACCAGGGCCTGGGACAAGCGCGCCTGCCGGACTGTATGCCTGTGCCTGCATCTGCGAGGGCCATTGCCAGGCCCCATATGCGCCCCCACCTGGGATAGGTATACCCGGTTGCGTTGGCGGAATGACACGCGCAGCACTGGGAGCAGCTACGCTGGCGACCACTGGTGAGGATGTACCCCAGGAACGCTCGGCTACGGTGAGGTCGCTATTATTGCCATCTCCGCTGAGACGCAGCGCGGACCCGGAATCTATGGCGGTTTGCAGATCATCCGCCAGCGCAGATGCGCTCTGGTAGCGGTCAACTGGATTCCTTGCCAGCGCTTTCATCACAACTGCCTCTATCGCGGGAAAGAGATCGGGACGGCTGTCTCTAATAGAGGGTAATGGATCGTGCAATTTCCTGGCCATAACCGCGAATGGATTAGGTCCAGTGTAAGGTGCACTCCCCGTCAGTAATTCAAAAAGAATTGCCCCGAGTGAGTAAATATCTGAGCGAAAGTCGATTTCATTGGTGCTGATTTGTTCAGGCGAAGCGTATTCTGCTGTTCCCAGAAAGCTGCCAACACTGGTCAGTGAGGGCATGGCTTTCAAACGTACAATGCCAAAATCTCCCAGCAGCAGCCGGCCATCCTGGTGGAAAAGCAGATTGCCGGGTTTGATGTCGCGATGGACTACGCCGAGGCCATGGGCATAATCGAGCGCGTCGGCGACCTGGCTGATATAACTGGCCACCAATTTGAGTTCAAAGTGCGAACCGGTGCGATTCATCTCGTCGATGCGTTCGCGCAGCGTGCCGCCGCGGATAAACGGCATAACCAGGTATGCCACGCGCTCCTGCTCCACCACTGCCTCGTCATACTCGTAAATAGGCAAGATGTTTTTGTGCTCTAGCTTTGCGATAGTGTCAGCTTCACGGCGGAATCGTTCCAGGAAGACTTCCTTCTGTTCTATTTCTGTTCTATTAGAGGGGATGAGCACTTTCACTGCCACCGTGCGCACCGGGCGAGATTGTTGGGCAAGATAAACGGCCCCCATGCCGCCTTGGCCAATAACGCGCTCGAGGGTACATGTGCCAAGCGTGACACCTATCAATTCTTTGATATCCATAGAGTAATCAGTCCATCAACCTTGTTTTACGCGCAAATATTTTCATATATTCCAATATTATTCCAGGTTCCACAAATCACCCTGTGCAGCCTCACGCACAACCCGTTTCTTCTGTATTGTACGCTTTTCTCGCTCAAATTTCCTGCCTGGTACAGTATATGTCTGTTCCTCACTGTTAGTCACAGCAATTTGCTCCGCGCCGTCGTTGGCCATCGCCACGGTCGCTTCAAAAATGGAACTGCGGTGCAGATTCACCTCTGGCCAGAGGCCGAGCATCGCTTCAATGATGGAATCTTCGCACTCAGCCAGCGCGGGCCAGCGCGCTCTTGCTTCACGTAGAACGTCCGCGAGTGGTGACGTACCAAGAGCCTCAATCAATACTACGAACGAAGTTCTCAGTTGTTCCATCCAATCGACCTGGTAGAATCCCAGTCCCGCTGCAAAGGCCACGTCCCCTCCAACAACCCGTTCCACTGCCAATTGTAGCTCTGAACGGCGGTAAACATGTAAGAGCTTATAGCACGCTTGTTCAGTCAGGTATCCTTCTTGCTGCACTCGCGCACGCGCCGCCGTGATATCTATTGCCGCCAGCCGTTCGGCAAAATCATCGTAACGATTGCGCACGAGCTGTAACAATGCTGTAGCCGACAATTGATGAGTATACCAGGCAATAGGAAAAACTGAAACCAGGCTGGCAAAGGCCTCCCGCGCCTCTTCGGGAATAGCCAGCACGATGTCCCCACGCTCTTGTAGCTGTTGCAGTTTTTGCACCTTGCGCTCGCGATATGTCTGAGTCCAGAAACCCAGTATTTCAACGTATACCCGTCTCTGGTCGCGTGTGAGTGCAAAGTCTGGGATGAAGATGCTCTGCTCGAATATGAGAGGCTCTGGTTCGCGTATAAGCTGCCAGCCGTCTACTGCGTGGCTACTTTCCAACGCTGAAAAGGCCTCCGCAAAAGATTGTTCAATGCTACTGTCGAAGACGGATGGCGCATGCATTGGAGCCTGTTGGGCGACAGCGGGATTAGCCCCTGCGCTTTGCGCGGGAGATGCCTCTCCAGCTGGTAGCAAGGAGAGAAGGGTGTTATCCATAGCAAAGCAGTAAGAGCGTTGCAAGAAATGCACGCTTGCCTCCGCCTTAACAATAGCTCTGCTAAGAGCGCTTGCAGAAGTCGGGCTGCTGTTCTGCTTATGTTGTCCACGCGTCCGGTTGGAATGCTGCCGTTGGGAGACGCCATAACCCAGGAGTAGCCGGCAGAGCCTGGCTAAACGCGCGCCATACTGTTGAGGCGCTCCAGTCATTTCCTGCGGGCCATAAAGCGTGAGGTGCAGTAGTGGCGCCGTGTGAGAGGAGAGTGGGTCATAGGTGAGATCGTAATAAACTCCAAGCAGGCGTGCCAGGTAGCAAAGTCGTTTGATGACGGCGCCAATACCGCTGCCGATCTGCCGGATATCGCTGTTGGCCTCCTCAAAGTCGTGACAATCGATGACGAAGTGTACGCTTGAGGCGTTGAAGAGCGCCGACTCAAAAACCCACTGGTTATACAGCGTTGCCACTTCCTGTGCGCCAGGAGGTTGAGGCGTATCACGTACAAGTAATGCTTCATCGTCGCTATCTAACGCCAGCAGATACTCCAGGTCGGAGACGGTGAGCTTGAAAGGGGCCGCGAAATCCCGCAAGGCAGCCGTACGCACCTGCGCATTCAGGAAGCCATGGTGGTGTTCATTCACGTAGTTATAAAGCGCGAGCCGCAAATAGACGGGAGAAGTAATACCAGATTCCTCAAGCAGTGCCTGAGACTCGTTGCCAATGTGTTCGAGCGCATCCGACCAGGAGCGTGGTTGCCAGCGATACCAGGCGCTCAGCGCGCTTATCAGGCAGTGCGCCAGGCGGTAATCTCCTATGCACGCTCGAGCATCGTCCACTGAGAACTGCCGCCGTGGCTGTTCTAGCAGTTGCTCGTGGTAGGCAGTCAGGCGTTCTATCTCGCCGCGTAACTCCCCAGGTTGAAGAAAGTGTAACCCAACATAGAGTTCACCTTCACGCCGATATACCTGTTTTTTTACATCTTGCAGACTGAAGCGCACCGATTCCTCCAGAGTATGTCCCGAGCTATTGTATTATAGCTGAAAAAGTATGACCCCGGTACCCCACCTCATACTATTCTTGTCCTGAGCGTAAACATAGGAAAAAAGTCTTACCGCTTGAACATATGTCTAAAATGGTGTATGGTAACAATGGGATGATTTAGATATTCCGCGCATCCGAGGGATAAAGAAGGCAGTTGATTTTGTTTCCTGTGAAGGAAGATAATGATGAGTACAACCCCACGACGCCTTGGAAAATACGAGTTACAGACTCTATTCGGACATGGGAGCACAGGCGAGGTTTGGAAGGGGCTCGATCTACAAACGCGGCAAGACGTTGCCATGAAGTTGCTGCACCCCGACCTGCTACAAAATGACCCCAATTTCATAACACTCTTTATGAAAGAGTGGGAAACTATTACAGCTCTGCGTCATCCAAACATTGTTCGCGTGCGCGAAGTCAATGTTTCTCACCCATCAAAAGCTGGCAATGAAACCACCCCCTACATCGTTATGGATTATATTGAGGGGCAGACAACCCTTGCAAATGTCATCCAGCGAACCTCGCGCGTAGGGACTTTTCCCCCCGTCTCGGACATTGTCTATCTCTTTACTTGTATTGGAGCTGCTGTTGATAATGCCCACGAACAACATATCGTGCATAACAATATCAAACCATCCAATATTCTACTCGACATAAAAAATACCGCGCATTCTAAGGACGGTGAACCAATGCTCACCGATTTTGGTATCGCGCATCTCCCTGGCAACCAGCATAATGTCTCACCTCTCTATATTTCTCCTGAGCAGGTGAAAGGTGAGGAACCAAATCCGCGCAGCGATATGTATGCGCTGGGCGTAATCCTCTATGAAATATGTACCGGCGTGCTGCCTTTTCATGGTGAAAGCAACATGGCCATCATGCTGCATCACCTCAATACATTACCGACATCTCCCATGCTTATTAATCCAAATATACCCCTGGCGCTCTCTGAGGTCATTCTGCGTGCCCTGGCGAAAGAGCCAAAGACACGCTTTGCCACAGCATCATTGTTGGCAAAAGCTATTGCCGAGGCCTGTTCTGTAGAGCAATTACCTCAGATGACCTTGAATAAAAACCAGGCTGAGCGTGAAGAACCGTTTTACTATACAACCAGCGGAGCATTACGCGTTCCCGCCTCCCAGCGTCCTCCAACTTCCAGGCAGGCTGGCAACGGTATGTCATCGATTCTGGGTGTCTCGCAGCCATTGCCCAATGTCTCTTCTAAACTCCCTGCGATCCTGGGGCAGCAAAACCTCGTGAAGTCCTCGATCGGAGAAAATACCCGTCCCACGCTGGTTCCCTCGCAAGATTTCGCCGAGAGTCGCCTGGCTTATCCTATATCGCAGGATACTAATAAACTCACTACACCAACACCCTCGATGAAATTACCTGCTGCCTCCGTGGTTACATCAGCGTGGCAGGGGAATGAATTAAAAATACGCTCGAGAAATTTCTTATCGCCTGTTATATTGGCAATTATCGGTTCACTCCTGCTCCTGCTGGTCGTGGGATCACTTGGCGCCAGCCTCTTCTTCCGTTCTGCGCCGGCAGTTCCTCAATCAAATACCTTTATCGGGCATGTCTTCTTCCAGGATGATGCACTCGGACGGAACGACTTGTTGCGCGTAGAAATGCAAAATATTGCGAATCCTCCGCAGGGCAAACACTACGTTGTCTGGTTGCAGAATACGACTGGAGTGCCTATTCCATTGGGTTCGCTCACTGTGCACAACGGCGCAGCCTCGCTGTTTTATGCAGGGGATGTCCAACACAGCAATCTATTGGCGGTAATGCAAGCCGTTTTTGTGACGCTGGAAAACGCCGGTAATGACATGCCTGCTGCTCCATCCCTCAACGCGAAAGTCTACCAGGCCACTTTCCCTGCCGCTTCTTTCCAATACATCCAGCATATACTCTACAGAATGCCAGGCTTTCCTACTCCTACCAGCCTCATCTCTGGACTATTCGAAACCATTAAAAGCGCCAACGATAAGGCTGTCAGTATAGTGGACAGCGTGCAAGTAACGGGTGACCACGCGCTGGCTCGGCGACAGGCAATTCGTATCATCGAACTGGTCGATGGCACCCAATTCGCGAGAAGTAGCGGCGACTTACCAGCATCGCTTCATAACGTGCTCCCGGAGCCTGTAGGCTTGCTCTCATCGCCAACCCTGCCGGGATACATTGACACCTTAACCGGAGAAGTAAACAAGATTCTCCAGTCGGCGGGGAAAAACGCTGAACTGCGCCAACATGCACAGAATGTGATCAACGCGTTGACAGACTTGAAGGATTGGGTACAGAAAATGCGCGCGTACGATGTACAAATCCTCAAAGCAGCCAATATTGCTGATCCCGCCGTTGTAAATCTAGCGTTGCAACTGAAACAGCTAGCGCAGGACGCGTATGTTGGTCGTACAATTCCACCCAAGGAGGGACCAGGCCTTACCCCCGGCTCAGCTGGAGCCTACCAGGCCTATACAGAATGCCAGTACATGGCCGCTTTGGATTTTAACAAGGTATAGGTGTAAACTTTTAGTATCAAAATTTCTCGAACGGAACCAAAAACCCATGCCCACCCTCACCCTCCTGGGCACCGGCACCTGCCAGATCGAAGCCGGGCGTCGAGCATCTAGCGTCTTACTCGACCTGGACGACATCTACATCCTCTTTGACTGTGGGCATGGCGTCGTACAGCGACTGCTGGAGGCGGGCATTCAGCACAACCAGTTGCAGCATATCGTCCTATCCCACTTCCATCCCGACCACGTCTCCGACCTCATCCCCTTTCTCCAGGCTGGAGCATGGTCACAGCGTGACCCGCGCACAACCGACATCCACATTTACGGACCGCCGGGGGTAAAAGAAATAATCGAGGGTATCTTGCAGCTTTTTGGTCCCCGCGCTCTGCAACAGTCCTCATACAACATTGTCGTCCATGAAATCACGCGGCAGCACTTTGAGATTGGTACCCATCGGCTCGATTTTATCAGCCTGCCGCCTGCGGACAATCACGGGCTGCGCTTTACCTGGAACAAGCAGCGCTACGCCATCACTGGTGACTCCCACTTTCACGACGCGGAGATAGACTTCTTGCGTGACGTTGACCTTGCCATCATCGATTCAGGCCATCTTGAAGACACGGAAATCGTGCAACTGGCAGTCTCTTCTCAGGCAAAAACCATTGTGTGCTCGCACCT
Organism: Ktedonobacteraceae bacterium; assembly: GCA_041499255.1. GTDB lineage: Bacteria > Chloroflexota > Ktedonobacteria > Ktedonobacterales > Ktedonobacteraceae > UBA11361. The sequence continues at coordinate 10,393 of JBGQJX010000054.1, forward strand.
CTATAGAGAAATCAATGCGCAGCATCTCCAATCCCTGGCCGCCAGCGCAGGCTACGAAGGTACCATCCTGGTTGGGCGAGACTTGCTGTCTTTTGTGCTCTGATTTTTCACCACGCAACACCGATCAGTTCCAATAGGTCTCTCACTACAAAATTGATAAATATCACCATTGGTTTGAAATTTATCGCCAAAACTATTGACAAATTTCAATTTGATATGCTATTATTACCACGTGGTTAATAAGAAATGCCAAATCGAAACAGATTTCAACCAGGAACCTGGTGCAATGTTGAAATAGTGAAGCTTCTTAATAAAGCCTATTGGAGAAAGATGTATGTCAAATAACCTGTATCTCCATGAGAAACGTGCTGAAGATCGCATGAAGGACATGCAGCGTGAAAGCCAGCAAGCCCGCCTTGCGGCAAGTGCTTCCAGGCCGCGCCGCAACATAGGAAAGCACATCATAAGTAGGCTGGGTTCGTTCCTGGTAGCCTTTGGCACATGGTTAGAGCAGGCAGAGCCTGAGCGCAAGCAAAATGCTTCCCCGGCAACCCACAATTAAAGGTAAACAGAGAGGTATCACTGTCAGTTCCTGTAGATACCTCCACAAAGGAGTACATCCATGCATCCATTGATTACGAGAGACCCGGTGAGTGGCGGTGAACTGATCGTAACGCGCCTCGAATGTCCCGATAGCGGCATTGTTATCGAGGGACAATTTAGCCTGGGCTGGATCGGTCGTCTCACTCGCGAGCAACTTGAATTTGTCGAGATGCTGGTCAAGTTTCGCGGCAATATCCAGAAACTGGCCGCGGAACTCGACGTTGCCTACAATACTGCCCGCAGCCGGCTGGACGAAATTGTGACTGCCCTTGGTGGCTCGCCTGAGTTCGACGGACGTGCGGATCGTCGCGCCATTCTCGACCGCCTGGCCTCCAAAGAGATCAGCGTAGAAGATGCCATGCGCTTGATGAAGGGATAGCCACATGGCAGCCTCAACTGATGAGCGTATCCGTATCCTGCGCCTGGTCGAGTCCGGCAATGTGACCGCTGAAGAAGCCGCGCGGCTGCTGGACACATTGGAAGTAAAGCAGGAACATACTGACGAGCGCAAACGCAGCCGCAATCGCATTGTACGTGTGCGTGTGACGAACCTGGCCAACAACCGCCAGAAAGCGAACGTCACCGTTCCCGTCAGCCTAATTGATGTCGGTTTGCGCCTGGCAACACGCCTGGTACCACAGATTCGCGGCAGCGCGTTGGAAGACCTGCTGCATGCCATCGAAAGTGGCTCTACCGGCAGATTACTTGATCTACAGGACCTGGAAGAAGGCGAGCGCGTGGAAATATACGCCGAATAGGAGCAACCCACGTGGTCGCTGGGGAAGCATACCACGGCTCCCACCACCGCTTCACAAGTGTGAAACCGTAAACGAGTAGGGGCGACCCTAGCGGTCGCCCATATGGAGGATACAATGGCCCAACAAACATTTGCAGTTGGCGCGGCACCCCGGGTAGTCATCACACAGGTAGGTGGCGACTTGAGCGTACGTACCTGGAGAGAACAGGCAATCAGTATTGAGACTGAGAGTGATGGAGCCGTAGGCGGTATCCATCAAGAGGGAAATACGCTCACCATTGTCGACTGTGATAGTGATATCGAATTACTTGTACCTGAAGATACCAGCATCAAATCGGCAAACATACAAGGTGATGTCCTGGTTGACGGAGTGCGGCGCGTCGAATTAGAGAACATCTCGGGCGATGCCACCATCAAAAACATTTCAGGCGAAGCCGGGCTGGAGAATATTGGCGAAGCCGTAGATTTAACGAACCTTGGCGGCGATCTAAGCGTTACAAATACCTCCGTCCTGCGCGTGCGCCACAGCGTCGGTGGTGATGCCGACTTCAAGAACGTGGCGGTGATAGAGATCGAGACCGTCGGTTCCGACCTGGCGGTTGAGCGGGCGGAAACCGTTATGGTCAGCACCGTTGGTGGTGATTTGAGCGCGGAGGAAGTTTCATCTGCCTTGCGCTGCGGTGTTGTTGGTGGCGACTGCGCGGTTACAGGAGGCGCACGCACTGGCATTACCGTCGGCAATGTTGGTGGTGATCTGAGTATCGGCAGTGCCGCTTATGTGCAAATGGGCAATGTTGGTGGCGACTGCTCCCTGCGTGATGTACAGGGTGATGTCGAGCTAGGGTATATCGGTGGTGATGCCAGCTTCAACGGCGTCGCTGGTAATCTACAGGTTGGCCGTGTTGGCTCAGATGCAGCGTTGAAAGGCATACAATCGAGTATCGAGGTCGGCAGCATCGGTGGTGACCTCTCGTTGCAGGCCACTTTTCCGGTCGATAGCCGCGCCCGCTTGAATGTCGGCGGTGACGCCGTTATCGTTTTGCCGGACAATCCTAACTTGACTATTCAAGCCAACGTGGGCGGCGATATCAGCGGCCGTTCAATTATTGCCAGCAGGAGTGGGAAAATGATCAGCCTGAACTACGGGGATGGCGCGGCTCGTCTCGAATTGAATATCGGCGGCGACCTGGCACTGCGGGGCGGGAATGGCCCGCGCAGTTCAAGCAGTGCCAGCGCATCCTGGGGATGGGAAGATTTTGGCCGCGAAATGTCTAGCTTTGGCCGCGAAATGAGTAAATTGGGTCAGGAACTGAGCCGCGAGATAACAGCGGCTTTTAATGAAGCAAGCCGGTCAAAGGGGTCAGATCTGGCCGATTCCATCGCGCGCAAAGCTGAAGAGCAGGCGCGCCGTGCCCAGCGCAAAGCCGAGGAGCAAACACGCCGCGCCAAAGAGCAAGAGGCACGTATCAATGTGCGTTTTAACGATCGCGAGTGGCGGCTCGATCCTGAGCGACTGGAGCGTATCAAAGAGCAGGCGCGCAAAGCTGCCTCCGAAGGTATCGCCGGTGCGCTCGAAGCCGTGGAGCGCGCCGTGAGCAACCTGGGCATACCGAAGACTCCAACACCACCAAAACCGCCCACGCCGCCACAGCCACCATCCGGGGCAGCGCCAGTTCCGCCCACGCCGCCACCGCCCTCAACAGCAGGTTTTCAGCAGGAAACCAATCCAGGCGAGCAGGCACAGCAGCCACCAGCTTCTGCGAGTGCGGATGCCAGCACCCCCAGAAATCCTGAATACAACCTCGACCAGGAACGTGAAGCCATTCTGCGTATGATCGCCGAGGGCCGCGTCACACCCGAAGAGGGAGACCTCTTGCTAGAGGCGCTCGGAAGCTAGCCTTTCTTCAGTCGAAACTTGCTGCGCAGGGGACAGGGTGACCACCAATAATAGGGCTACGAAACCGCTACTCAAGCCCGTTCGTCCATAGTAGGGGCGACCCTTGTGGTCGCCC
>JBGQJX010000055.1:0-13720 GCA_041499255.1 Ktedonobacteraceae bacterium
AGGGTCTCACCCCCTCTCAGACGCTACATATACCTGTATAACTTCTCAATCTTTTTCTGCTACTCCATTATAATTTAATCCCGGATAGATATCAACTTGCGCGTGCCATTGGCTTTCCCTGCATTAATGGGGAAGAGGAAAGCTCGTTTCTATTTCCGTCCGTGCTTCGTATAAGCTATAATTATGTCTATTGAAGGTTAAGAACAGTTTGCATGGACTTAGAAAGAAAGACTTTTTTATGTTACTGGAAGCCAACGTTGCTAAAATGCTGGTCAATGGGGATGAGTGGGCAGCGTGGAAGGGTTACCAATTACCAATCAGTGACGAGTATGTGTGTATCTGGACACCGATTGGTACGAAAAAGCATTGGAAACCACATTACTGGAAACCCAACTACTTTTTTGCAGAAAAGCATTCGCTCACCTACTTCTGGCCGGACGCCTGGTATACCATTCATATTAGTTACTTTGAAGATGGAAGCTTCGCCAGTGGCTATTGCGATGTCGTATTGCCAACGCCGCCATACACCAGTGAATCGCAAGAGCTTATCTATACTGATCTCTACGTTGATGTCGTGATCCGCGAGGACTATCGTGTGTATACCAAGGACCAGGAGATATTCGCACGCGCAGCACAGCGCTATCCCATTGTGGAGGCATCGCGCCAGAAGGCGTTTGAAGTACTGGATTGGGTGGAGGAGCATGCAAAAGCATGGAGCGGTCCATTCTCCATTATGCCTCGACGTTTGCCGAGAACAGATTTTGAGTTGATGAGCAAAAAAGAGGCACAAAAAGTGATTCGCACGGCACTCTGAGAATTACAAACCAGCTCACCAGGGATTCACCATGTTTGCAGAAGAACTGCGGGTTCAGCTTGCCCGGCACGGATACACAGAGTTAGGGGAAGTCGCGCTGCGCGAGACGCTCGAAGCGCGCTGTGAGACGTATACATTGATCAAATTAGCTCCGTGGCCGGCCAGGCGCTGGAAGTGTCGCTATCGTTTGATGATCGGCGACAAGATGTACGATGCACAGAGCGCGGCTGAAGCCTATGCCATGGGATTGTTAGGAGTCTTCGAAAAACAAATTTAATCTTCGCTACTGGTACTTATTCACATGTTCCCAATCAGTGGTTTCGGACGTTAATTAGATTAATGGGGGATACTTTATTGTGGTTTCTCCCGCGAACATTGTACATTTGAAAGGAACAGTCACTATGCAGCGCACAATGTGCAAAGGTAAGATCCACCGTGCTACTGTCACCCAGGCAAACCTTCATTATATTGGCAGTATCACGATTGACCAGGATCTGTTGGAGGCCTCCGACATCTATCCCTATGAAAAGGTGCAGGTCGTCAACATCACGAACGGTTCGCGACTGGAAACGTACGCTATTGCTGGTGCTCGAGGTTCCGGCGTTATCTGTCTGAATGGGGCAGCCGCCCGTCTCAATTCAGAAGGTGATATCGTCATCATTATTAGTTACGGACAGTATGACGAACAGGAAATCCGTTCGCTGGTACCGCGCGTGGTCTTTGTTGATGAAGAGAATCACATCACCGAAGTAAAGCAGGTGCCATTAAGCGAGATGCTGCCTGAGGCGTATGCTGAAGCCGAAGCAGAGGCCGAGGTCATGTACTCCTAAGCGCGAACCCTTCAATTTCATTCAGCCTCCCGGTTGGATGAATTCCCCTTTAACCTTCCCCTATCAAACGTTTGTCAGGTAACTCCCCTCGCCAGGACGCGATAAATCTCATCCCTACAAATCAAGCCCCTCTCTATTTTTGATTGCCCTCTGTTAAGCATAGTGATATAGTAGCTTTATGAAGATTACCGCTCTTGAACCGCAGGCCAATAATGCTGAACGCATGAACTTGTATGTTGATGGACGCTTCCTGCTGGGGGTCAGTGCTGCCGTCGTATTGCAGATGGGATTGAAACTGGAGCAGGAACTATCACCTGCTCAGTTGGAACGATTGCGCAGTGAGGAGGCGGCGCAACAGGCTGTTGAGCGTGCCTATAACTTTCTCTCGTACCGGCCAAGGAGCCGCGAGGAGGTGCGCCGTTACCTGCGCCGTAAGCAGACAGCGCCCGAGATTATCGATGCCGCCATGGAGCGCTTAGATCGGCTTGAGCTGGTGAATGACCATGAGTTTGCCTCGTTTTGGGCTGAGAATCGCGAGCAGTATAGCCCGCGAGGGGCGCGCGCGATCAAAAATGAACTGCGTATGAAGGGCGTGAATCGCGAGGTCGTTGATGAGATGATCAGCAATGAGAAAGACGAGGAGTTTGCGTTACGCGCTGGTCGCAAAAAGGCATTGTCGCTGCTGCATAATCCTGCGATGGACTTCATGACGTTTCGTACACGCCTGGCTTCATTCCTGCAACGACGCGGCTTTGATTATGAGATTGTGGCGAGAACGGTTAAGGTATTGTGGCAGGAGTTGAAACCGGAGGATGTAATAGAAGATTAAAGGATGAAGGGATGTGTTTACGGTGCGGAATGCTTTTAGCTGAAAAAACTAGCGGAAGAGTTCCGTGACCGAGCGTCCGTCGTGAATACGACTGATTGCGCCCGCGAAGAGTTCGGCCACTGAGAGAATGGTCATATTGGGGAGGCGTTTCTGCTCAGAAAGCGGGATGGAGTCAGTGATGACGATTTCTTTGATAGGGGCATTGCTCAGACGTTCAAGAGCGGGTCCTGACAGGACACCATGCGTGGCGCAACAATAGATGTCGCGCGCGCCATTGTCGTGTACCACGCGGACGGCCTGTGCCAGTGAGCCGGCGGTGTCGATCTCGTCATCCACAATTAAGGCGTGCCTGCCTTTGACGCTGCCGATGATGCCCATCGCTTCGATATGACCATTATTGCCGAGACGCCGCTTTTCAACGATTGCCAGAGGCGCATCGAGGCGATCAGCCAGCTTGCGCGCCTTTTTGGCAAAGCCCTCATCCGCGGCAACGACCGTGAAGTCGTCCAATTCTTTTTCTACAAAGTAACGCGCCTGGAGTATCTGCGCGGTCAGCTCATCGACGGGAATATTGAAAAAGCCCTGGATTTGTCCGGCGTGCATATCCATGGTGAGGACGCGCTGAGCTCCGGCCACGGTGATGCAGTCGGCGATGAGGCGGGCAGTGATGGGGACGCGCGGCTGATCTTTCTTATCAGTACGGCCATAGGCATAAAAGGGAATGACGGCAGTGATGCGGGCGGCAGAGGCGCGTTTCAGTGCATCGATCATGATCAGGAGTTCCATAATCGAGCGGTTGACGGGGGCGCTGAAAGGCTGAATGATAAAAACATCGCGGCCACGTACATTGTCGTTGATTTTGACGAAGATGTTTTCGTTACTAAACTGAAAAACGTCAGCATCGCCAAGCGGGATATGCAGATGTCGACTGATTGAGGCCGCAAGTTGGCGGTTTGCATTACCCGTAAAGATACTCAACTCTTCCATTGGCTCCTCCTGGATGTATTGAGTATATCATATGGTTTACCTTTATGTAAACCAGAAGGAGGGGCTACTGGCCCGCGGAGAAATTGATTTCCCAGTGGCCGCCGGGCCACGAGGCCATGAGGGAGTAACAGCCGGCCGCTGGAAAGTACAAAGTGACACTCCATGAAACTACTGGAGCGTCAGCGGAATTGCCCTGGTTGATTGTGGGCTGCGAAGGGTCCAGGATCAGGAATGGCAAGGGATCTTGAGTGGAGTCAAGCTGAAAGAGGAGTGATGAACCGGAATGTATATCGACTGCTTTGAGGGTGATTGGGTTCGGGTAATCCTTTGGCGCTTCAAAGAGAATTGTAGCTGTCCAGCCGAATGTATTGGGGAAAGCAGGAACGGAGACAGGCGCGGGGTACAGGTGTAGCGTGGCGTAGGGTCCGGTAAAACCATATGCCAGCATAGGTGTGGTACCGACCTGGTGTGAGTAGCCAATAGTGGGGCGGGCGGGACAATCCTTTCCCTCGGGTGGTGGACCTGGCAGCACGCTTGAATCCCAGATTATGATACCGACTGTCTCGGTCGCGTTTGCAGACATGTTAATAACCTTCTTATCAACAATGAGAACACCAGGGGTCAGCTCCCTTACCATCTCAATCGTGGTCCACGAGGAGAAAGTAGCCGTCGATGTAGCAGCAGGCGTGGGTGTTGGCCGCATGAACAGGGCAGAGAAAGTATTACGTGTGGGGGGAAGGGCACTGAAGATGAGCATACAAAGTATGAGCAGCGTTGAGGCGAACGCAAACATACGCCGGAGACGCGCCTGTCGTGAGATGGGAGAGCCGGGGAATCTCAGCTTGCTCAAGAAAGGTTGTTCGCCATCAGGAGGAAGATCAGTGATCTCTATTTCAAGGCTCTCATCTTGCTCCTGGTCGATCGTATCGTTACGAGGCTTGATCGCCAGGATCCTTGAACGAACCAGGGAGAGGATGTGAACGCCCTTAGTGAGCATCACACCTGCCTTACTCCTGTTTTCATCCGCGGGCAGGTCAGTGAACTCTATTTCGAACTCGTCGTTGGAACGCTCGTCCTCGAAATCATCCATGGTTGGTGCTCTCCAGTGGGTTGCTACAATTGCAGGCCAACGCCGCTCTTTTCTAGAAGCGATGCCTCATCGCCGATACTGCTGTAAGCATCTTGTAGTCTTTTCCAGGCTTCTTTGCCTCCAATAGGATAGATGGATAGGCCTGATAAGTGCGCTGGTAAAGGATTGTCGCCAACAAAGAGAATAGTTACCGCGTGTCCTGATTGCTTGAGGCGCACAAGCGTATCGAGCAGAAGATCAGAAATGGACCTGGTGATAACAACGATAGTGGCCCCGGCGGGAAGACTCGAACGCTCAGCCCGTATCACATCCTCCAGGGTGTTTCCGAAGTAGGGTTGGATACGAGCAAGTACATCCATAATGCGGCGGCGCTGCTCCTCACTGGTAGCAGGAGGAAGATGGATGCGGCGGCGCTTTAATTGCGCGGCGACGGTCGCATCTAACCTATGTTCCCCTTCATCTGAGGATGAAGAATCGCTCTGTACCAGTTCTTCCGGCATAAACATAAGGGTATTGGCGTAGAGGCCAACGGCATAGCCTTCATTAAGCGCCCAGTCTGAGACGGATGCGGCGGCGCAAATAGCCAGTTCCAACAGTTCCAGCTGGAGGCCGTATATGGTGTCAAATTGTGTATGGATGTTGAGAAAGATGACCATGGTGTAGGTCGTGGTGGTCTCATAGACTTTACTTTGCAACTGCATCGTGCGCGCCGTAGCTTTCCAGTGGACGCGGCGAAGACTATCTCCATAGGCATAGTCACGCACTCCTATAACGCGAGCAGGGTCTTCCAGGAGGCGGCGTGGAGCACGGCGATCGCCAAAGGGATGGCGCGCTGGTAGGCTGAAGCGGGTTAATGGTGCCACTAATGGATACACAAGCAGGTACTGCCAGTTGGGCAGAGTTTCCTCTTTGCTGATAAAACCGAAAACATCGCCACTGCGCACGACGGTTGGGCCAAACTTATGCACGCCGCGCGCATTACAATTCAAGGTATAGCGGCGTGTTACCCGTTCGTACCAGCGCGTACTGAAGAGATTTTCTAGCACGGTGGTGTCACCAACGATACTGACGCGCACGTGCTCTCCCTGCATGGTCAGGGCGCGTGGAACTGTATCCTCGATTTCTAACCAGGGCAGTGGCAACAGCTTGGCGTTTTCAACTGAGACCGACAGGGTAGCTTGCTCACCAAATAGTATACGCTGCTCGCTGAACTGTCGTTGATAGCGCAACTGACGCAGGCAAAAGGTGGCCCAGATATCTGTCGTGCCAATAATTACAAGTAACAGTAACCCAATGATGAAAAGTAGCGGTTGGTGAAAGGGTATACTCGCAATTAAAATTGCCAGGGCAACGTAGTACATGCGTCTATTCATAACTCCACCGGCACAGGGACAGTATGCAGGACATCTTCTACAATTTGCTCCATGACTCGTCCATGCAGGCGTGCCTGGCTGGTAGCGATCATGCGATGAGAAAGGACGGGGCGTGCCATATGTTTGACGTCATCGGGAATAGTATAGTTTCGTCCAGAAATGGCGGCGAAGGCCTGACTGGAACGGTAGAGAGCAAGGGTACCGCGGGGACTGACACCCAGTTCAACGGCGCTATGGTTGCGGGTGGCGCGCACCACCTCAACGATGTAGCTTTCAATGCTGGGATCAACGCGCACGCGACGAATGAGCTTCTGCAAACCCTGCAGGCGCTCAGCGCTTAAGACGGAGGACAAATCCTGTAATGGCTGTTCCTCTCTAAAGCGTTGCAAAATGAGACGTTCTTCTGATTGACTGGGATAGTCGATGTGTACGCGCATGAGGAAGCGGTCGAGTTGAGCCTCGGGTAACGGGAAGGTACCTTCCAGTTCAATGGGATTCTGGGTAGCGATAACAATAAATGGGCGGGGCAAAGCTATAGTCTCGCGCTCGATGGTGACCTGTCGCTCGTCCATTGCCTCCAGGAGGGCCGACTGTGTACGCGGTGTGGCGCGGTTGATTTCATCCGCGAGCACCACCTGTGAGAGCAGCGGGCCTGGTCGGAATTCAAAATCGCCCCTTTTCTGATTGAAGAATGTGATGCCGGTGATATCCGAGGGAAGGAGGTCGGGGGTAAACTGGATGCGCTGAAAGGTACAGCCAAGGGATTTTGCCAGCGCTTTTGCCATGGTCGTTTTGCCGATGCCTGGCACATCTTCAAAGAGTACATGTCCTTCGCAGAGGAGAGCGACCATCAGCAGATCTATGATTGCTTCTTTACCGACGATTACGCGACCAGTATTCTGGCGAATAGAGCGAGCAGCCTCTTGCACCTGGCGAATTTCATCTGTTTGTGTCATGTGTCGTGTAATCTTTCAGTCTCAGGAACCTGTGGCATAGGGTGGGAACCTGGTTGGTTTTTGGCCCAAATTTTGGATACATGTACTTTGAAATTATACGCACATAAAGTGATGAATTTCACGTTTTCTCTGCCTTCGATGAAGAGGGTGAACTCAATCTGCATTACGTTTTGGATGTGGTCTCGCGACAAGTCGCTCGCCAGGAAGCTTGTAGGGTCGAGGAGACAGGCCACCGCTCAACCGCGGGCTACTATTTGGACAGTTACTGCCTGGGATTGGACTCTCTGGCCATTCTGGTCTCTGCCTACCGCGTAAACACTAGCCCGGACATGTCGTCCAAACATAATGACTGCCACCGACCAGGATAAGGTGGCGTTGCCATTGCCATCGGTTGTAACGGGGGTAGAGACAAATCTGTAGGGAGGAACGTTATAAATGACCAACAGTGTGACAGTAATGTTTGGTTGGCTTGCATTGACACTCACACTAACCACGCTGTTATTCGCTACTTGATTAGGGATATTGGTAATGGATAATAGACCTCCACCGGAATTGGTGGTGGGAGAGGCGTCGGCTGTTGATTGCAGCGAAGGAGTGCCTTGCGTCGGAGGCTGACTGCTGGAGGTACTGCCGTTGCCGCCACCTGGTGGTGGAAATGTTGGGCGGAGATCAACCGTTCCGGTGGGTACTACCGGTGCGGGCGGATTCGACGAAAAATTACTGCTTGAAGTCAAGAAATTTGGGTTGCGTAAAAACGCGTTGCCGATCGCTGAGACAAATAATAAGCTTGCGATCAAGACCAGAACTACCGCGATCATCATTACTTTGTATGCAGGATCTTTCTTCCAGAAATAGAGTAGTCTGACAAGAAGATTTTGGGGAGGGGGTGTTGTCGTGCGGCGAATAAGCTGATCAGGGCGAATTGGTGTGTGAGGTAAGTTGCCAGTATTAGGATTCGCTGCTTGATACTCCTGGTCAGGGTGGACTGGTGGCACCTGCTGGGGATAGGGCGGCAGTACCAGTCCACCCTGTTCAGGTTGCTTTCCCTGTGTTTCAGATTGATTAATCATTCGAGTGACAGCTCCTCCTCTTCTCTATAGTTTCGCCGACCTGTTCCAATACTATACAGTGTACACTTATCTGCTACAGTGTGTACAGTATATATACCAGAAGGGCTATTGGATGGTGGGACGTGAGCGATACTGCCTTGATCATCCCCCGGATGCCGCTGCGTCCCTACAGGGTATGGTGAAATATAGCGTCTAAGACGGTTTCTACAGGCAAGGATTGCAAATGGCTCTCTTGTATCACTGTTACATCTGGTCCAATAGGACGCCAGGTAGAGGGATTGGTTGGTCCAAAGAGCGCAATGGTTGGTATGCCAAGCATTGCTGCAAGGTGTGTCACGCCAGAATCGTTGCCGATATAACACCAGCACTGTAGCAAATGCTGTGCAACATGTATCAATGGCTTATCAATAAGCGTGGATAACAGACCCGGCTGCGGTTGAGGCGGGAGCAGGCGCAGGATATCTTCGATTCGCTGGCGATCTGCCGGGCCCGCAAGAAGAAGGATGGGATAGTTACGCTGCCATAGATGCTTGATCAGTGCCGCGAAGGAGGGGACAGGCCAGCATTTCTGTGCGCCGCCGCTGCCGGGATGAATTGCTATGCGCCGGTTGACGATGTCTCCCGTGAACAGTTCAGCAGGTTTGAGGGATAGCTGAAAAGGTAGTTCGATTTGTTGTAATCCAATGGTTTGCGCCAGGTATTGAACGACATGTATTGCCGCGTCTTCCGGTGGACGGCCAGCAGTGATGATTACTTTTTTGACGCCGGCCAGGCACAGGTTGCGCTCTACGACGCCTTCAGGATCGCGCAGCCAGCAGATGGCAAGCTCGGTTTGTTGGAGTTGATCGCGCATGGCGGGCGAGAATGTGTTATATGTTGAGAAGAGGCTGCTCCACTGAAGTTGTCCGTAATCAGAAGTTTCGTCCGCCAGGCCAGAAGCCAGGGCGAGAGGAAGGACAGCGGGATTGCCAACCAGGGTGATATAAGGGTTGACATATTCATTTCTTATAGCCTTTATAATGGGAAAGGTAAGCAAGGTGTCGCCGATGGCGCCGGGGCGGATAATGAGAATACGCATGAAATTGTCCCACACCATTACAGAGGCTGGATTCGCATAAGCGCATCACCCTTCTGCACCACCTCGCCAGCGGTGGCGACAAACGCACTGACACGGCCTGACACTTCCGCTTGAATTTCGTTGAACACCTTCATGGACTCTACCAGCGCGATTACCTGGCCAAAATGCACTACGTCACCAATAGAGACGAAGGGTGGAGAAGAGGGTGAAGGAGAGGAATAGTAGACACCAGTGAGCGGGGCAATGATAGAGACGCTGGTATCTGTTTTCGCGGCGTGGGCAGGAGCGCCAGGGGGAAGTTGCACGCCACCCTGGCCCGTATTGTGCGCTTGTGCAGGCGCTGAAACCATCATCATACCGGGTTGCCGGCGGATGATGATTTCGGTGCCTGCCTCGGTCAGTTCAAGCTCGCTGATGGTGCTTCCTTCGAGCATGTTTATCAGGTCTTGAACGCGCTCGATCCATGAAGACACCTTCTGCTCGTGTGTATCCATCTTTTTTACTCTTCGAAACGCTTAAAAATCAAACAGGCATTGTGGCCACCAAAACCCATCGAGTTGGACATGGCGATGTTGACGGTGCTTTGACGTGCTTTATTTGGCACATAGTCCAGATCGCAATCGGGATCCGGGTGGTGCAGGTTGATTGTGGGAGGAATGATCCCTGTTTGAATGGCCATAATAGAAACGACCGATTCAACAGCGCCAGCTGCTCCCAGGGTGTGGCCTGTCATCGACTTGGTGGAGCTGATCGCCAGGCGATAGGCATGATCGCCGAAACAGGTCTTGATGGCCAGTGTTTCAGTTCGATCATTGAACTGGGTTGATGTGCCATGCGCATTGATATAGTCCACCTGCTCGGGACGTAAGTCCGCTTTTTCCAGGGCGCGGCGCATCGCGCGTACAAGGCCAGTGCCGCCAGGGGCAGGTTCGGTGATATGATACGCGTCACCGGTTGAAGCATAGCCCACCATTTCCGCCAGTATAGTGGCTCCTCTGGCTTTGGCGAAATCCAGATCTTCCAGAATCAACATGCCGGAGCCTTCTCCCATCACAAAGCCGTCGCGAGTGGCATCAAAAGGACGACAGGCTCCCTGAGGGTCGTCATTGCGGCGCGAGAGAGCGTGCATATTGTCGAAGGCTGCCATGGCAATAGGGGTAATGCCGCGCTCCGCACCACCAGCAATCATGGCCTTTGCATCACCACGACGGATGGTTTCCCAGGCTTCTCCAATGGTATTGGCGCTAGTGGCGCAAGCAGAGACGGCCGCCCAGTTTGGACCTCTGGCCCCGGTCATGATGGAGACAATGCCAGGAGCGCCATCGATGATCATCATATTGATGAAAAATGGGCTGATACGTTCGGGGCCTTTTTCAAAGAGCACCTGGAATTGATCATGCAGTGTCACCAGCCCGCCAATACCACTGCCGATATATACGCCTATATCGTCGGCATTCTCGTCGGTGATTTGTAAGCCTGAATGGGCGAGCGACTGTTTCGCAGTGGCAATGGCAATATGCTCGTAAGGGTCATTGCGACGTACTTCTTTGCGATCCATATAAAGGAGAGGATCAAAATCTTTGATCTGAGCGCCAAAGTGAACTCGGAACCTGCTGTCATCATAGCCTGTGATCTCTGAAACACCAGATTTTCCCTGGCAGAGAGCCTCCCACGACGATGCCAGATCATTACCCATTGAGGTAACCAATCCTAAGCCAGTTACAACTACACGCGACATGTTGTTACCTCCCATGAAAGAGTGTTCTACCTTGATTATAAACCTGATGCGATAGCTTCTTCCTGGATGAAACGGGTATATGTTTCTCCACGAATGAAGCCCTCATGTTTCAGGAGCTTTTTGTGAAATGGTATTGTCGTGACAACACCTTCAATGACGAACTCATCGAGCGCTCGCAGCATACGAGCGATAGCTGCTTCGCGGGTTTCGGCCCAGACGATCAGCTTTGCCAGCAGCGAGTCATAGTGCGGGGGCACGTGATAGCCAGCATAGAGGTGGCTGTCGACACGCACGCCTGGACCGCCGGGCGGCAAATAGTGTTCTATCGTGCCCGTCTGTGGACGGAAATCTAACTCGGCATCTTCCGCTGTGATCCGGCATTCGATAGCATGACCGTGGAAGCGAATATCTTCCTGTCGAAGGTGGAGAGGCAAGCCAGCCGCGATGCGAATCTGTTCTTTGACGAGATCAGTACTGGTGACCAGTTCTGTCACCGGGTGTTCAACTTGCAAGCGGGTGTTCATCTCCATGAAATAATAGTTGTTATCTTCGTCCAGCAGAAATTCAAGCGTACCGGCATTGCGATAGCCCACGGCCTGCACCGCGCGAATTGCTTTCATGCCCATTTCATGGCGTAGTTCTGGCGGAAAAGCCGGGCTGGGCGACTCTTCAAGGACTTTTTGATTACGTCGCTGGCATGAACAGTTGCGCTCACCAAGATGCACGCCGTGCCCGAAATTATCGACTAGAACCTGGATTTCTAAGTGGCGGGCGCGTTCAAGGTAACGTTCGAGGTACAGCCCATCGTCCCGGAAGGCTTCGCGCACCTCGTTTTGCGCTATAGTAAAGACGCGCTCAAATTCATCTGGACGATTTACCAGGCGAATGCCGCGTCCACCGCCGCCAGCCGCGGCCTTGAGCATTAAGGGAAAACCAATCTCACTCACAGCGTCCAAAGCTTCAGAGAGTGTGCGCAGGACGGGAGTGCCAGGGAGCGTTGGTAGTCCCAACTCGGCCATAGTCGTGCGCGCATCGACCTTGTCTCCCATAAGAGACATGACGGAGGCAGGAGGGCCAATGAAGGTGATCTGGACATCTGAGCAAATTTCGGCGAAACTGGTATTCTCCGAGAGAAAACCATAGCCAGGATGAATGGCGTCAGCGCCAGAGATGAGCGCAGCGCTGATAATGTTAGGAATATTGAGATAGCTTTTGCTGCTCGCGCCTGGCCCAATACAGATATGTTCGTCAGCCATGCGCACAGGAAGAGAATCACGATCAACTTCCGAGTGGGCGATAATGCTAGGAATGCCCATCTCGCGGCAGGCGCGGATAACTCGCAAGGCGATTTCGCCACGATTAGCTATCAACATTTTACGAAACATCGACACACCTGTGCGGTTACACCTGCTATACAGGGTACCCATCCTTCCATTAGAGCGGTTAGGCTATTATATCACAGAATTGCGGCAAGGAAGCCCTGTGCCTTCAGGCCAGAGAGGAATTGCCGCCTCCTGTCGCATACCTATACCCATCTGTATGCTGTACGATACGACAATATTTTGCTGAAATCCCTCCAATACGTCCATGGGTCGTTGTGATGTCAAATGAACCGGTAGCGCGTACCAAGACACGCCCAACATGCACACCGGCATGCACTCCCTTTGGTACGACAGCGCGAACAATCTCCCCTGTTTGAAAGCCATGATGCACCTTTTTCCGTTGGCGATGACGAATCGGAAAACCGTTCTTCACACCAGCCATTTGACGATTGCCGTACCCTGTTGCCGTAATGAGCAACGGCACGATCCCTTGGACGTGCAGGTCAAGAGGGGTGCTGCGCCCAACATTCGCTGCATCCAGCCAGTGAGCTTTTTCTAGTCCTCTCACTGTTCTGTTGTACTTCGTCAACCCACCTGAGCCACACTCCACTGGCAACCCGCACGCTTTGAGCCGCTCATAGAGCCGCCAGCGCGTACTATTGACCGCAGCCGCATCCTTGAGGGGCGCTTTCGCCTGAGTGAGCACGCACTTCAAGAGAGCCGGCTTCTTCTTGAGAAATGTCGTGATATCCTGTGTGCCTTTAGCGGTGTTGCAAGGCTCACACGCGATGCACAGATTGCTGATCCGGTTCGTTCCCCCTTTGGCGCGTGGTCGTATGTGCTCAATTTGGAGAGGCACGTTCTGCCTCCCACAATAGGCACAGGCATGCTTCCACTTCTGCAACAGATAGGCTCTCGCCTCATAGCCATACAAGGTGCCCTGCTGATATTCTTTATTCGTGATCTCCGGATTCTCCATCGCTTGCAGGTCGAAGCTCACGACTTCCATCGAGAGCGCATTGATGGGACACACCCGCTGTAAACGCGCTACCCAAGTGAGCACATTGCTCACTCGACTCTCTAAAGATGGTGGCAACCACTCTTGCTTCCGACGCCTCCTATTCTGCCACCGTGCTTTTCGGTAGCGGGTATGGCGTGCTCTCCTGCTCCTGCGTACTGCTCTTCGCGCATCGAGCGCTTCTTTGACGGCATGACCACGATGGGACAACTCAGCCGCAAAGACCACCTCCCCCGAAACCTCATTGACCAGCGCGATGCCAGTCACCTTGCTGCCCGGATCGAGCTTCAAGCGCAATGGTTGCACTTGTGGTGCTGCAATGACGACTTTCAGCACCAGCGTAAATGGATATCGCTTCAGCACAGCCGCTTTGCCAGAAGAGAGCAGGAGCCGGGCTCTGCCGGGATGCACTGGCTGTAACGGCTGTTTCTTCGCATCCACCACAAACACCTGTGACATGGAAATTGCTCCTTGGAGCCTCTGCTTGCGCAGGTAATGTGGGCCTCGACGCTGTTATGAGACGGTTTCTGGCATCCAACACACTGGCTTCACCCGTTACACCTGTTTAATGCTGGATCGTAGTGGTTCAAGCTGGCCGCGCACTCAAACGTACCT
>JBGQJX010000056.1:0-13676 GCA_041499255.1 Ktedonobacteraceae bacterium
ATTCATCGATAGATGGCTGTTGTGTCAGGACAGGCGTAAGGGCCGCCGGGGAGACTTCTCGTGCTTCCTGTTGTGACAATACCATCGTTTCCGGAGATGATGACGCTCCTTGTTCCTGCGAGACAGACATATCTCCTAGAAAAGCGGTTCTTGACGAGGCGTTCCTGCTGGCCTCCTCCAAAGCAGTTGCGAAGGTCTGTACATCTACAAAGCGCTGCTTGGGATCCTTAGCAAGGGCCTTCATCACTACCGCCTCGACATCGGCGGAGATTAAGGGCAGTTTCTCACGTAAAGAGGGCGGGGGTACCAATGTATGCTTTACCGCAACCTCCGTAAATGCTCCCTGAAAGGGGCGCGCCCCGCTCAATAATTCGTAGGTAACTACTGCCAGCGAATACTGGTCACTGGCGGGCTCTGCCTGGGCCTGTATCTGCTCTGGTGCCATGTAAGCAATGGTACCCGCCATATCTTGCATCCCCTGCGTGCTGCGATAATTTGTACTCATCGCCACCAGGGCTATGCCAAAATCACTGAGTAAGACCTCATTCCTTCGACCAAATAATATGTTCTCAGGCTTGACATCCCGGTGAATCACTTTCTGGTCATGCGCATATTGCAAAGCATCGGCAATTTGTGTCACATAATTGACCACAGTTGGCAGTGGCACAGGCACACCTTTTGGGTGCCGCGTGCGCAGGGTGCCATTCGGAGCATAATCCACGACGAGAAAGGGAGTCGTCCCCTCTATACCATAGTCCAGCACGCGCACGATATGAGGATGCACCAGGCGCGCAATAGTGCGCGCCTCCTTGCGAAAGTGCTCGAAATCTTCGCTTGCTAACTTGGCATACAGCACTTTGATGGCAGCCGGAGTACCAAGGTGAATATGCTCACCGAGATATACCTCGGCAAAGCCCCCCTGCCCCAACAAACGCACAAGGCGATAGTTCCCAAGTTGCTCTCCTACTCGATCTGCCATACATACCCCCCTTCACATTCAGACTGAATCTCAATCCGGGAAGGTGTCATTACTCTACTTGCCCATTGTAGATAATCAGCCGTATTACGTCAAGCAGGTTAGCGCACAAAATAGAGGAACGACCCTCGCGGTCGCCCTCCAGTCCATCATCAATTTGTCTTGAAACCGATCCCGAAGCTCATCCGTCAGCAAATTTCAGCGAACGAGTTACACATGAAAAAGCAGTTGGTCTAATCCGCGCGTCAGGCCACGCACCTCCATCACCTTGCGCGCTGCCAGCAGCGTGCCACCCACATACGGCTCGGCGCTTGACCCCGCATCGTGACGAATACTCAAGCGCTCGTCGGGCAGCCCAAAGATCGTCTCAAACGCAATAATATAGCCATGTTGGCGAATAGAATGCACCTGCGTTCCGTCAATTGTCGCCCCACGAGCCGCCTTGGAACCGTGTGTTTGCTCAAGAGGAACAATCAGTTGGTTCTGGGCCACGCTTGCCAATGCCTCGGCTAGTTCGCGCGTCGTCCCGCTGGGCGCATCAATTTTATCGGCGCTCGCATAATCAATGATCTCCCATGAAGGTAGATATTGAGCCGCAATCAAGGCGAAATGCTTTGCCAGGGCTGCCGTGATGGAGAAATTGCCAGCCGCGATGACTCCCAGTTTTCGTTCCTGTGCTCTTTGCTCAATTTCTTCGTAATCACTCGCCGTCAGCCCCGATGTGCCAACGACCACCCGCACACCTTTATCCAATGCTGCCAGGATACGAGCTTTCACCGCCTCAGGCCTCGTGTAGTCAATCAACACATCTACTGGTGCCGCCAGAGCCTCTTCCAGCGACGCGACGATGTTCAGGCCCACCCTACCACGACCCAGTGCCTCCCCAATATCGACTCCAGCTTGCTGCCGGGCGATGGCGCCGACCAGCTGAAATTCACTCGACGCCAGGATTTTGCCTGTCACCGCACTACCAGCCCAGCCAGTTGCGCCAGCCACACACACTCTAATCACCATGGTTCCAAATCCTCCTATCATTCTTTATGTGAAAAACATTCAAACATATAAATTATCGCAGATCTGGATTACTAAAAACTCACTTCAATCCTCGCCAATTTATTGAGATGGAACTGAGAGTCTGTAACCAGCGATTGTGATCTCACAGTTAGGGGCAGGTTATATAAATGTTAGTGGAGAGACGCTTGCAAAAGCCATGAATGTATCTCCCTAGGAATCTTACTCAGGAGGTGTAAGATGCAATACAATCAAACACAGTATCAGCAGCCACAGTATCAGCAACAATATCGTTATGCCCCTGCTCCAGGAGTGCTCGTAGGCGTAGGAGGGCGTTTCCTTGCCCTGCTTATCGACTCGATCATTATTGGCGTGATCGCCTCTGCCCTGAGTGTGTTATTCTTCCCAAGCTGGGCTTTTATGACCGATTACAATACATACTACCAGCACATGGGATCCGCATTCGGGTGGGGTGGCACAACGGGCGTTATCGGGCTTGCTTACTACATCATTATGGAAGCCACACAAGGGGCCACATTAGGGAAGATGGCTCTTCACATGCGCGTGGTGAAGGAAGATGGTTCCCCGATAGGTTGGTCAGAATCTTTCATCCGTAACCTGCTGCGTATCATCGATGGGCTCTTTGGCTACCTGGTTGGAGCCATCCTCATCTGGACTTCCCCGCTCTGCCAACGCCTGGGCGACCGGGTTGCGCATACAGTCGTGATAAAATACCGGCGCTAACAGACCCTCTCGCCTACCGCGTAGGGCCCAATAATGGCCTTTAACAAATTACCTGGGCCAGAGCACGGATTACCACGATATGAACCATAGGGGCCGATTGATCGCGTCCACCGCCGCTTTATCGGCCCCCTCGGAAATCCACCCCATCTCCCCCTATCCTCCCATCCATTTGTTAAACCTCATCATCACGCAAGCTGGCATCAACACTGAACGTACATCGCATACCTACTCGTTTCCAAAAGCTGAACGCAGACCAGCAGCCGCATCGGCCAGAGCCTGCTTCCCCAGGTCTATCATCGCTGCCAAACTGATAAAGCCATGGATCGTCCCATGGTAGCGTGTAGCTTGAACCGTTACCCCGGCCTGCTCCAAACGGACCGCGTACGTTTCCCCCTCGTCTCGCAAGGGATCGTACTCGGCGGTAATCACCATTGCGGGTGGTAAACCGCTCAGATCCTCTGCCTGCAGTGGAAATATATAGGGATGCTTAATATCAGTCTCGCTTGACATGTAGTGGCCTAAAAACCATATCATGTCATTTCTGGTGAGCATATACCCCTCGGCGTTTTCCTCGATAGAAGGGGTACCAGGCAAATAATAATCCGTAGCTGGATAGATCAGTAATTGGTACACTAAGCTGGGGCCACCCCGGTCACGCGCCATCAACGACACCACCGCAGCCAGGTTTCCGCCCGCGCTATCCCCCCCAACAGCAACGCGTGCAGCATCACCGTCGAAAGTAGCCGCCTTCTCCGCGACCCACTTCGCCGCCGCGTAGCAGTCTTCTGGCGCAGCCGGAAATTTGTATTCGGGTGCAAGGCGATAATCAACCGAAACAGTAATACAGCCCGCCATGTTTGTTAAAGTACGGCAAACAGCATCATGGCTCTCGATATTACCAATGACCCAACCTCCACCATGAAAGAAGACAAGCACAGGAAACGGACCTTTCCCCTCTGGCGTGTATATGCGTACCGGAATCGTTCCCTCCGGCCCGGGTATCTCGCGGTCTTCAACCTTCCCCACAGGTTCTGGTTCGCCGGCCATCGCGCTCATCATAGTCATTGCCCGGCGCGCCTCTTCAACGGACTGCGTGTGCATAGGCGGCGCGCCCATAGAGTTCATGAGTTCTAATACTGCCTGAGTCTGTGCATCCAACGGCATACGTTCTTCCTCCTGGTTATTCAACATTTCTAGTAGTTCTACGCCTTCGAGTTACCAAAGCCGGTGCGGCCTTCAACGCGCCCAGACGTGGCTACTTAACCCCACAATACACCAGATATCATACAACCAACTCATCCAAAATACAAAAGAACACCTCCGGCACGCTATACAAACCCCATCACAGACGTCCCTTTCTGGAAGCCCATGGGATTTCAAGCAGGGGAGGAAAGAAAGGCCACCGTAGTGGCACACTACTCGATCTATGAGCACTCAAAGTCTGAATACTCGATGAAAGTCTATACACGCTTGAGACAATAGAAAGGCTTAGGCACTCCCTACCAGTGGGGAGCAACGGCTTGCACGTTAGCAACATATGGGTTTCAGCAACTAATGGCCTTGCTGTGTAAAAATGTTGGGCCAACTGGTAGCGGGCTGCCCTGTCATGCAGCCTATTGTCTCGTCCGGTAGTCGATCTGGATGCCATCAGATCGGTGTGTAAAGGCAGGGACAAGCCCCCGTCATTTATGCGGGGGTTCATGACAAACCGCTTCACGTCGTGAAGCGACAAACGTGTATAGTAGGGTCGACCCTCGCGGTCGACCTTGGGGTGGCGTGCGGCATGCTCTTGCGGTCAACCGCGGGGTGGCGTGCGGCTGCCCCTGCCGTCGACCTCGACTCCTGCGGTCAATCTCAGCAACATGGGGCCTCACCATCTGCTATAATAAGACTCAACACACACAGGAGGAAAATCCTACATGAAAGCAGTCTTATGTAAAGAATTCGGCCCGCCCGAAAGCCTGGTCATTGAAGATATCGCTTCCCCCACACCCGGCAAAGACCAGGTCGTCGTCAGCGTCAAGGCCTGCGGCGTAAACTACCCGGACATCCTGATCATCCAGGGCAAATACCAGCTAAAACCGCCTCTGCCATTCTCCCCTGGCAGCGAGGTCTCAGGCATCGTCAAAGAAGTAGGCGAGGCAGTACACAACGTCAAGGTCGGTGATCGTGTCATCGCCTTCTGCGGCGTGGGCGGTTACGCCGAAGAGGTCGTCACTGAAGCCACAAAACTCATCAAAATACCCGCTTCCATAGATTTCGCCATCGCCGCCGGTTTCACCCTCGTCTACGGCACCGCCTACCACGCGCTCAAGGACCGTGCCCAGCTCAAGCCAGGCGAAACCTTGCTCGTCCTCGGCGCCTCTGGCGGCGTCGGCCTCGCGACCGTCGAGCTTGGTAAACTCATAGGCGCGCGTGTCATCGCCGCTGCCTCAAGCGATGAAAAGCTCGCAGTATGCAAACAAATGGGCGCGGACGACACCATCAACTACAGCACCGAAGATCTCCGAGAGCGCATCAAAGCCCTCACCAACGGCAAAGGCGTTGACGTTGTCTTCGACCCTCTCGGAGGCAACTTCAGCGAACCCGTCCTGCGCAGTGTCGCCTGGAATGGTCGCTTCCTGGTCATCGGCTTCGTCGCTGGCGACATCCCGCGCATCCCACTCAACCTCCCCCTACTCAAAGGCAGCTCCATCGTCGGCGTCTTCTGGGGCTCCTTCACAGAACACGAACCCCAACACAACCAGCAAAACCTCCAGGAGCTCCTCACCCTGCTGGCCTAGGGCAAAATCAAACCCCACATCTCCGCCACCTACCCGCTCGAGCGCGCCGCCGATGCCCTGAACGATCTAATGAACCGCAAAGTAAAAGGAAAAGCCATTCTGGTGACAGGTGAATAATATCCAGCCAGAAGACAGCGTGCATTTGCCTCCAGCAAATGCACGCTGTCTTCTGGCACAACATATAACATAGCGCAGATTGACCCACACCATCGTCTTGCAGCGTATTCCAGCCCTCAGCAGATCCGTCTTCGTTACACCCAACGGGCGACGGCATCTTCGCTTCTTGCTGCATTACTCAAAGGTCCGCTGTGGGCTCGCACATGGCCAACTATAATTTCTGGTAACCCCTGATTGAGCGAGGCTATATTCGTGGCAACCCACTCAGCCGCTTGCCGGACAGACTCTTCCGCTCCAGCTTGCGTATCAAAGATACTGACGGTCACAGCTTCGTCGTCTCTTACTTTCAGGGCATAGTACGCTACGAAGTCAGGCGCCTGACTGATAATGGGCACAAATCCCCAATGAACTCGCCGCAACCACTCATCTACTGCTCCGGGGATGATGTAGTACTTACGTATCGCGATGTACATTGCTTGCTCCTTCCTAAAGACACCTTTTGAAGGTGAGAGAACGCAGCAGATAAGGGACGATACTAAGAAACGTTTGAAAGCATATGGTGATTTTATATAACAACATGGTAACTTATTGTAGCTAAGAGTAGAACATTGACCTTTCTTTCTCATCACAGCCAGTAGCTTTTCCATCACAAAACGGTCACGATCTCTTACGAATACGAAGTCGCTTTCAGTAATGCAGGGGTATGGATTGTTCAACAATGGCATCTATATAACTGTATAATGACTTTTCACAAAATCATCTGGCCAATTGTCGCCAGACTTCCCCACTCCAAAAAGACAAAGAAGTGTGAGGGCAGGCCTGGAAAGTATCCTTTTACCATTGATAAGAAAACAAGAAAAAGGTATATATGAGATAGCAAGGTCTTGTATCTAGCAACATCGTATAAAAATCCAAGATTCTCAAGAAAGAGGATGAAATATGTTTCTTCTATTGTTGATCCCCTGCCTGGTTATCGGTTTATTGCTTATTCTTTTGCTTTCGAGCTTCTTTAGAGTAGACTTCCAGTGTCGGTAAGTCTCCATCCTTTTTGAGTTAGGAAACGCTTCCATACATTCACTAACACTTCCGAAAAAAAATGGTAATCTCTTTATCCGACAATCAAGTCCTCCTGTTGCGCCAGCGCGCGCAGCGACTCATTCCACAGCAACCCGCTGCGGTCACTGGCGTTGCTCAAGTCGTGAAAGATCTATGTGGCATCCAGGCGCAGGACGCAACAGCCGCGGCGCTCTCGGTACGTGTTCGCAGCACCAACCTGCTGAACGACGATGTCGAGCGCGCGCGGGTACAGGAGCGCTCTATAATACGCACCTGGGGTCAGCGCGGCACCCTGCACCTGCTGGCAACCGAAGATCTTGCCTGGCTCCTGCCGCTCCTCGGCCCCGTTTTTATTGCGGGCCATCAGCGACGGTACGCCGAGCTGGGCCTGGACGAGGATATCCTCGCGCGAGGCATCCTCGCCATCCACGCCGTGCTCGCGAACAAGGAACCACTGACCCGCGACGAACTCGTCGAGCAATTATCCCTCCACGGCATCCGCCTCATCGGCCAGGCCAGGCCCTACCTTATATCACATGCAGCACTCAAAGGCCTCATCTGCTTTGGACCCGATCGCGGCGCAAAGCCAACCTACGTGCTCCTGAGCGACTGGCTAGGCCAGGTTCACCAGGAACAAACACTCTCACAAGCATCAGCACTCGCGGAACTTGCGCGCCACTATCTCAAAGCCTATGGTCCCGCCACTCCAGAGGACCTGGCCGCGTGGTCAGGCCTCCCCACGAGCATGGCACGGACAGCATGGCAACATATCGCCGACCAACTTAATCAGGCAGAGATTTCTGGTAGCCCTGCCTGGATACTCAAAACATACGCATCATGGTTAGACGAGCCACCCGCAGATGCTCCAGTCGTTCGCCTCCTGCCTGCCTTCGATACCTATTTGCTGGGCTATAAGAAGAGAGACCTGCTGGTACCACCCCAGCACGCCAGGCGCGTTAACGCTGGCGGGGGATTGCTCAATCCAACACTGCTGGTAAATGGTCGTGTTGTGGGAACCTGGAAGAGCAAGCGACAGAAGAATCGCCTGGATGTGATGCTGGAGCCATTTGATATACTTTCGCCCGAAGTGCAACCAGGGTTGCAAGCTGAGGTCACAGATGTGGGTCGCTTCCTGAAAGTAGAAACCACGTTGCAGGTAATGCCGCCATCTTAAAGGCTCTTCCAGCCACACCTCTTCCAACCTGTGCGTCAAGGAAATCGCTCATATCCTCTCACAAAGAACACCGGATCCACCTCGGCTCAATATCCTCTACTGGCCTATCAAACAAACCCTCCTGCCCATCCAGCCGGAAAAGCTGCTCAAAATCATCCCCCGAAAACGCCTTCCGCAGCCGGGCCGCGTATGATGTCACCAGCACTTGCAAATAATGCTCCACGTCATAGTCCCTGCGGTTAGCTATCTCTCTCCTTCCAACAACTACACTGGCCACGTCCTGCTTCTCTCTCTCTGGTATTGAAGTATCAGCTTCTATCTCCTCCTCCTGCTCCCCTCCCTTCTCCCTCATATCCGCCTCCCAATCATTGCCCACCGAGGCCTCCTCAGCCTCTTCCGGCAACCATACATATT
The DNA here is from genome assembly GCA_041499255.1 of Ktedonobacteraceae bacterium. Classification (GTDB taxonomy): domain Bacteria; phylum Chloroflexota; class Ktedonobacteria; order Ktedonobacterales; family Ktedonobacteraceae; genus UBA11361. The sequence continues at coordinate 8,276 of JBGQJX010000056.1, forward strand.
TCTTGTTCCGTGTGCGATAGTAGCGCACCCGTTCGCCCGGAAACCACCGCGTGCGACCAGCCGCCAGCAGCGCTTCGTATTGTGGCTCTGGATGCGCTGCCCGCGACGCCATATAAGTTTCCGGCGTTTTCGAGAGGCGTACCCTTGCCCCTAACTCCGAGGCTGGCAATGTGCGGCTGCGCAGGGCAGCGACCGTCTCAAGATACACCCTGCGCAGCCCGGTAATATCATTGGTCATAGCGCACAACAACGCATGGCGCAGAAAACGCTCCCCAAATGGCTCGGCCCGGCTGGAACGCAGCGCCACGCCGCGCACGATCAACTGCCCATCATAAGTCAGCAGGGCATAATTTTTCACCTCGTGGCTGAACATCGCCTTGTATCGCCCCTCGTATTCCAGTCGGATCCCCGCCGGCAACACCGCCGCGATTTCGTCGACCAGTTCGCTCTCCTGCTCCTCCGTCCAACCGACAGGGACCGCAAAATATACGCCGTCCGTGTCGCCCTCGATCAAGGCCATACCCCGTCGTCGCAGCGCCTCCACCACCTGCGCAAGCACTTCGCGCCCTCGCTGCGTCACCTCTCCGGCAGCGCGAGCATCGGCGAAAAGTGCCATCGAACCTGCCGCCATATAGCCGTAGGCAGCATTAACCAGAATCTTCATCGCCGCCTGCGTGGCATCATGCGCGTTCGCCTCGACCGACCCCGCTATGGCCGCCTTCGCCGCCGCCTTATGCGCCAGCCGCAGGTCCGTCAGGCTGCTCAATATACTCAACAAAACGCCCAGCCGATCGCACGCGGGACCTATCTGATAGGTACGCATCAGCGAGGGATACAGCGAGGCCACGTCAGCCTTCACCACCTGCTCGGCAATGCCCTCGGCGAAGAGGTGCACTGCCCCTCCTTCATGCAGTCCGATCTCCGCGCTCTCGTCCATCACCTGGCAAGGCAGAGCCGCTCCGGCCCGCAGATACGCCCTGACCAGCATCGGCTCGAGGATACCCATCGCCGGACCAGCCGACGCTAACCGCTCGTATCGTCGCGGCGCCATCCCTGCCAGCGCGAATGGCGCTCCCAATAATCTCCTCGACAGGCCATCCACCTCGGCCACATCATCCAGTGCATAGCGACGCACCAGTTCCGGATCCTGTCGGTAGGTCTCAAAAATCGCCGCGCCCTCCAGGTACACTCTGTTCGGCAGCGCTATCCCAAAATAGCGCGCCACTTCCTTCAACCGGTGACTGGGCATATTGCGCACCACAAAATCGTGGCGGCGTACAGCATCCAACGTGTCGATCATTTCACGCCCTGCAACACTATACCGCGTGCGCCTCCTGGCATCAGGACCTATAGCCAGCGTATCCTCGCGCCGCTCCAGCCGCGCCGGCCCACCCACTCGACCAAGTATCAACGGTATGCCCAGCACCTCGGCGCGCTGTTCCAGAAAAGGCAGATCAAACCCAAACAGGTTATGATTCTCTATCACATCAGGATCACGCTCGCGTATCAATGCGCAGAGCCGCGTGATAAGCGCTGCCTCCTCGCCCGGCGTCGGAGCTTCGAGCGTCGTAGCCAGCCCTCGATTATCGCGCAAAGAAACCATGAAGATTCGCCCACGATGCGGGTCTAGCGCCGTCGTCTCCAGGTCGAATTGCAGCCGGTGCAAGTCATCATAAACCATACCGCGAAAATAAACGCGCCCGCTCAGCATCAGGTATTGTTCAACCGGACCAACGCGGTAATACATCTCCGGCAAATCATTCAGGTTATTGACCTGGCGACCAGTCCTCCGCGATGCGCCACTAAGCAACATGCGCTCAAGCGCTCGTCCATCGCGCGCGGAAAGCAAATAACGATAAGAACCTTCAGGCCCATCTAGCACGCGATAGCTGACCGGCGCAATATCCCCGCCTGGCGCACTAGCAGGCAGCAGGGACGCCCCCAGGTGAGCAAGGTCTTCCAGCGTCGTAGTAAAGAGCCACGGTCGAAAGTGCTCTGTAGTAAACGTCACACGCCCATCCAAACGCTGCCACACCACCGCTCGCCCCTCTCGATTGGCCCACACTGAAACAATGCCCGGCAAAGGATCCCAGCCGAACACTCGCTCATCCTCAGTCTGAGCCAGCGTCTCGTTAGATTGGACAGGTAAAAACGGAAACATCTCTCTCCTGGGGAATTCTATCATCCAATCTTCTCCAACACAAAATCAGCAAACGCGCGTATATGATGCTCCACCGGCACGTACACCCCACCAGACCTGTACGCCCTGGAACCCATACCCAGTTGCGACCACTCACAAACCTCCCAGTCCTGCTTATTCACAATATCAAAAATCTCCACCGCGTCCATCGGATCAAACCCCGGTTTCGCCATCACCTCCGCATCAAAAAGCCAGTCGCATGTAATCAACGTACGACCAGGACCATCCGGCATAAACCAGTGCACCACCACGTGATCATGCAACAGGTTCAGCAGCACGTTCGGCTGCAACACAATCCCATAATACTGCCGTAAATCCTCCGGCAACAGCCCCGGCAGTGGCGGGCGACTCGCCTTGCCCGTAATAGTAAACGCCTCAACGTTATCAGCTAACCTGGCCGCTTCTCCATTCACATAATCCGAAACATGTCCCATCTTAAAATCCGGCAACAACTGGCAAAATTCAGGATGCATCGGGGCGCAGTGGTAGCACTCCATAAAATTCTCGATGATCAGCTTCCAATTGGCCTTCACATCATAGACAATCGTCTTCCCCACCTTAAGATTCCCAACATTATAACGAGCAAACGCGGCATAATCCCCAAAGCGCTCAATAATCGACTCGTTAAGCTGCTCCCCGATAGGCGTGGGAGAATCGGCAAGATTGAGCCAGATCAGTCCCTCCCAGACTTCCAACGCCACCGGCAACAGACCAAACAACGCGCGATCAAACTGCTCCTCGGCAAGCACGTTCGGCGCTCCGATCAGCCGCCCATCCAGGCCATACGTCCAGGCATGATAGCGGCACTGAATCGACCCCTTTAGCTGCCCGGCAGCCTCGTTACATAACCGTGCGCCCCGGTGCCGGCACACATTCAGGAACGCTCGCAATACATCATCACGGCCACGCACAACAATTATACTTTCTCGTCCAATCGTCACAACCCGGTATGCTCCTGGACCAGAGATCGCCTCCGCGCGACAAACGCAAACCCACATCTGAGCAAATATTCTCTCTTGTTCCAGCTCATAAATGTCCGGGTCATAGTAATAGTGGCCAGCAAGCGTAGAAACAAAAGGAGCCTGCGATCGAGCCAAAGTCGTCATATGTTGCACCTCGGTAATGCTAAATAAACCAGCCTTCACCGCCTCATATCGAAAGTGGGAGTTCGCGACAAAGCCACGAACTCCCACTTTCGACATAAAAAATATCTAACGCGTGCAACAATTATAAACTAAACCCCATCGATTACACAAGGAACAATACTTGCTAAGATGTCGCAAACCCAGGTGAATCTCCCCAGGTTCAAAATCTTTTTTTACCATATTCCCCCCGCAAATTATAGAACCCATCCACTCCATGCATGCGCAGAACCCTGAAGTTAAACGCCGCAATATCCACAACAACTCCCAAAAACTGGCAAGCAAACTGAATATAGCGTACAATACTGCATATAATAACCTGAACATCATCGTAGCCGCCCTGGGAAACCTGACTACTTAGCTTTACTTGGGTAGAAACAATTTACATGTGGCAAGAATACAACTATAGTGGCCCTCCAGGCCACCGTCCCTATTTTGTCTACACACCCACCAGTTACCAGGTGGGTGTTACAGTCCCACTCATCGTCATGCTGCACGGCTGTACACAGTCTGCCGCAGATTTCGCCGCCAGTACCCGGATGAACCTCCTGGCGGACGAGCACAATTTCATCGTCGCCTACCCCCAGCAGACCAGGAAAAACAACAGCCTGTCTTGTTGGAACTGGTTCGACTCCGCCCATCATTGGCGCGATCATGGTGAACCCGCCATTATCGCCGGTATCGTCCAGGAGATTCAACAAAACACGGCCCAATGGACTATCGACACAGGCCGCATCTACGTGGCGGGCATTTCAGCCGGGGCAGCCATGTCTGTCATCCTTGGGGCAACATACCCCGATGTCTTCGCCGCCATCGGCGTTCACTCTGGCCTCGCTTTTCAAGCAGCCTCCTCTACAGGCAACGGTCTTAGCGTTGCCAGGCGCGGCGTGCCAGACCCCTTACAACAAGGACGGCGCGCCTACGAAGCTATGGGAAACGCCGCTCGCGTCGTCCCCACCATCGTTTTCCACGGCACGAAGGACTCCGTCAATAACATCATCAATGGTGACCAGGTGGCGCAGCAGTGGATCGAAACCAATATGCTCGCATCACAAAATACCTATCTGGCCAGTTTCGACTCTCCCACCAACATCACTACCGGCACTGTGCCGAGAGGTCACTCGTACACAACCTATACCTGGCAAGACAGCAGCGGCTACATCATCCAGGAGTATTGGAAAGTCAATGCCCTTGGGCACGCCTGGTCAGGTGGCAAATCCGGCGGCTCCTTTACCGACCCCCGTGGCCCCGACGCCAGCCAGGCCCTTTACACCTTCTTCATGAACCATTCCATGCATAAAGAAGGGCACGTTACTACTTTCTTCAAGCATGTACTAGATGAAGTCAAACACATCTTACACATCGACAAAACAAGCGACCCTACTTGAAATCAAAAAGCGCCTTTCCCGAGGTGGCATCTCAAGAAAAGCACTTTTTCGACGCTACCTATCCTTCTCGCATCGCGCTCACTTTATCAGCAAACTCGACAAAGTACTCGATAGACTGCGGGTTGCTCATCGCGTCCGTACTGATAGCCTTCTCCACCGGAACACCCATAAAGAGCTTTTTCACTGGCACCTCCAGCTTCTTCCCGCTCAGCGTACGCGGCACCGCCGTAATGGCAAGTATCTCGTCCGGCACGTGGTGCGGTGAGATACCACTGCGCAACCTCTCTTTGATCTTCGCTTTTAAGGTGTCATCCAGTACAATGCCATCTCTCAGCGTCACAAAAAGTGGCATGTAATACCTACCGTGAGGCAGTTCAACCCCCACAATCAGGCTATCAAGCACTTCCGGCATCCCCTCAACGATACGGTAAATCTCGCTGCTTCCCATCCTGATGCCCTGCCGGTTAATAGTCGAGTCTGAACGCCCATAGATGATGGCGCTGCCCCTGGATGTAATCATGATCCAGTCGCCATGTCGCCACACTCCCGGATACATATCAAAATAGCTCTCTGTGTAACGTTTCCCCTCTGCATCGTTCCAGAAAAAAATGGGCATTGAAGGCATCGGCTCGCTAATCACCAGTTCGCCCACTTCATCAACCAGCGACTTC
>JBGQJX010000057.1:0-13657 GCA_041499255.1 Ktedonobacteraceae bacterium
TGACTACTGGCTACAGATTACGGACCCAAATATCCGCATCATCCAGTTGCAGAGTGGAAAGCAAGCGGTGCCAATGGATGAGGCAGAATCAACAAACAAGAGAGGATGAGCCAAGGAACACGCCCGAACAGGGACACACTCCATCATTGATGATGCAGAAGAAAAAGCTTGTCTCTCACCCGAATTTGCGCATCTCAGTTATTTGAGGGAAATCATGGAGCTCAACATATCCCCAACGCTATGATACTTCCCTTTTCTATGGTATAGTAAGGGAAAATGTGTAGAGGGAGAGCGCGGGTGCAGTATCGAGACCTTATCTATCGCATTCATGTGGTCGCTGCAGAAAACACGGGCAAGCAGCAAGTAATCGTGATAACGGCATACGAGCCGACCATCGATAAGTGGGAACCAGATATGAAAACCAGGAGGAATCGCTCATGAAGTGTGTCATCTGCCAATATGGAGAGACTGAACCAGGAACCACAACGGTTGCGCTCACCAGAGGTGAGACGACCATTGTTATTCGGGATGTCCCCGCGCTAATCTGCACAACCTGTGGCGAGGAATATGTGGATGCAGGAACAGGCAAGCGGCTTTCTGAGATTGCGGAAACAGCCGTGAGCGAAGGCGTACAGGTGGATGTCCGACGCTATAAAGCTGCATAGACCACCTACCTTTCCCACCTTGTCCCATCTAAAAGCACGCTCACATAAAAAAATTCGCACCCCAGCTTTGCTACATCAATCCCTTTGCAACGGAACATCGTCATTCTGCACTTCTTTGGCTTCTCTCTGACCACCGGTACCCAATTTCTGCTTGTGAGCAGACCCAGCAGGTTTAGCTTTACGATTCGGCTTCTTCTTTCCCTGCCCTGTTCGTCTGATACGCAGCCATGCTTGGACAGCAACCCATGTAACCAGGCCAGCTAAAACTGTCCCACTTACTCCAACGACTATTGGGTTGTTGAAAAAGTCGCCAATGAAAGTATGTACCGGGTGAGGATCAAAAACAGTAAACGTCTGCTGAAAATATGACAATCGATAGTCAGGCGTGCCGCCATTGTTAGGGCAAGAGGACCACTGCACGTCGATCTCCCCACTAAGGGAAAGTGAACCTGTAGATTGTGGCGTAATGTCAACGTTCCAGTCAGCCTCAGTATCATTTAAAGAGCGCGTGGCAGGTGATACAAGATCGATTCCAGGGGTATTTGTATCAACAAAGATAATTGCTGATACGGCACAGCCTGGGAAAGCATCGGACAAGTCCTTCCCTCTTGTTTGAGGAGGATAAGAGTTCGACGCGCCCTTCAGACTATATTCCAAAGCCTGGAGGTATTCTCAGCCCTGTCTCAGGTAATCCACAGAATTGTCTCACCTCAAAATGGTATAGTTGTATTGAATGATGCTGAGGAAGGAGGGGGAGATGCAGCATGAACTTCCGATTCTGATCGATATTACTGTGGCACTCCTGGCGGCATTCGTAGGTGGGCTTCTTGCCCGCCGTCTGAAGCTACCAACCATGGTGGGATATATGCTGGCCGGTGTCGTTATCAGTCCTTTCACGCCTGGCTTCAGCGGTAATCTCTCCACCATCCAACAGCTTGCCGAACTTGGCGTGATTTTTCTCTTGTTCGATGTCGGACTACATTTCTCGCTGCGTGACTTGTGGGCGGTTCGCGATACCGTTATTTCCGGGGCGCTCATCCAGTTAGTCGTGATCACCGGGCTCGGCATGCTGCTGGCCCACCTGTGGGGGTGGTCTCTCGCTGCCGGCGTCTTGCTTGGATTAGCCCTCACAATTGCCAGTACCGTGGTCATGATTCGCAATTTGACGGACCAGGGGCTGCTCAATACTTCCCATGGGCGGGTCGCCGTCGGATGGTTGGTGCTGGAAGACTTGATCGCGGTCCTTATTCTTGTGCTGCTCCCGGCACTCTCTACGAACGCGCAGGAGCCGCTCTGGCAAACGGTTGGGCTGGCTCTGCTGAAAACCGGGGCGTTTGCCGCGCTGATGTTAGTGGCAGGAACGCGGGTCATTCCCTGGTTTCTGCTGCGGATAGCGCACGCGCGTTCACGGGAACTCTTCATTGTCGCGATTGTTGTCATCACGGTAGGAATAGCGATTGGCGCCTCGTCTGTCTTTGGTGTTTCCCTGGCGCTTGGCGCCTTCCTGGCAGGAGTCGTGGTGAGCGAATCGGCGCTCAGCCACCAGGTAGGGGCTGAGATGGTCCCGTTTCGGGAAACGTTTGCCGTCCTGTTCTTCGTATCGGTGGGGATGCTTGTCAATCCCTTGAATCTGCTCTCCCATATCGGGGAGTTACTCTTGCTCGTCACGGTGATCGTCCTGGGTAAATTCGTGCTAACGGTCCTGCAAGGGCTGCTCTTTCCTCGACCGGCGCGCACTGCGCTGATCCTGGCTGCCGGTCGCAGTCAGATTGGGGAATTCTCTTTCATTCTTGGCGCGGCTGGTATCGCATTAGGAGTGTTTAAGGAGGAGCAGTATGCGCTGCTGCTGGCCGGCGCGATACTCTCCATCACCTTCAACCCGTTCCTGTTCCGGGCGCTTCCCTGGATTGAAGCTCTCCTGCGGAAGGTTCCCGCCTTCTGGTCACTACTGGACCGGCATGGCCCTGATCAAGCGCCCGTGGCGGAGTCGTTGCGAGATCATGTCGTGGTCATCGGCTGCGGACGTGTCGGGCAACACCTGGTGAATGTCCTGGGCCATCTCGGTATACTACGCCTGGTAGTCGAGCTAGATATTGGGCGCGTCACGGAACTGGAACGCCAGGGAGTTCCTACCCTCTATGGAGATGCTGCCAACTCGGACATTCTTTCACTGGTCCACCTGAAGCAGGCCCGTGCCGTGGTCGTGACGCTACCGGATGAAGCTGCGGCAGCCATTGTGGTGGCAACAGTCCGCGCAGAAGCTCCACTCGTTCCCATCATCGTGCGCGCTGCAACCCAGGAGGGCGTACACCGGCTCTTCGCGTTGGGCGCTCAGCATGTCATTTACCCTGAACTGGAGGGTGGCCTGGAGATGATGCGGGAGACCTTGGAGCGCCTGGGCTACCTCGAAAGCAAAGTCCAGGAGTACAGCGATGCCGTCAGGGACAGTCGCTACGATCTCTCCGTCTCCACAGATGCCGAACAACGGATACTGGAGCAGATGGTGGGTGAAGACAAGGAACGCGCGTGAGACCTACTCCTTAAAAACATAGCCAACGCCGCGGACAGTATGGATAAGGCGCGACTCGCCCTCGGCTTCAAGCTTGCTACGCAAGTAGCCGACGTAGACCTCCATCACATTGGAGGAGCCCTCGAACTCCATCCCCCAGACGCGGTCCAGGATGATCTCCCGGGTAAGCACCTGGCGGGGACGGTTCATGAAGAGCAGGAGCAGATCATACTCGGTGGGCGAAAGCTCAATTTCCCGCGCGCCGCGGTGGGCGATGCGTGTGCCTGTATCCAGCTCGACATCTGCATAGCGCAAGACCTCGTGCCGCTCCTCCTGGCTGCGCCGCAGAAGGGCCTTGACCCGCGCCACCAGTTCCTCAGGGGCAAATGGTTTTACCAGGTAGTCGTCCGCGCCCGTCTCCAGCCCTTTTACCCGGTCGGCAACGGCATCACGCGCTGTGAGCATCAGGATAGGCACGTTGTCGCCTGCCGAGCGCAGGCGCTGCGCCACCTCCAGTCCGTCCAATCCTGGCAACAAGATGTCGAGGACGACCAGGTCGGGTGGCCGCTCCAGCGAACGATTGAGCGCCTCGTTGCCGCTGGCCGCGATGGCCACGCTATATCCTTCATAGGCCAGGATGCGCCGCAACAGGTTCGTGATGCGCGGGTCGTCATCGACCACCAGAATATGTGCCTTCATCGTCTTCCTCCATTCTCTCTAGTGCATGCAGTGTCGCCTTTCGGAAAGGGCAAAGAGACACTCCTTACTCTTGAGAGGCCCTCTGTATTCCCTTTCCCTCCGGTGTGGAAAGTATAGCATAGCAGTGTGAAGCGATTCTAAGATAAACCTGAGATAGACCTGTGAACGAAATTTATCCAACAATAACGAACAGTGCGACTAGCTGAGCAAAATCTCTTCTCAGTTTCATCTCAGCCAATCCACAGAGACAATTCATCTGAGTGGTATATGCTGTTCCTGTAAAGTGCAGCGGACCCTCTGCCAATGAGTGGCGGCAGGGAAAGGGAGAGCAGAGGGTCCTCCGTAACCGCCCAACTGTCTCATGAAAGGAGTCATCACTTGACCATGACTGAACGTACCACCCGCAAGGAGGTGAAAGACACGGCTATGGGAATCACTTTGGCAGAGTATAAGAGAGCGGATGCTGAACTGCGCATCGAAGAGGGGCGTATAGGATTCATCGCTCACGCGATCATCTACGCACTGATGAATGCGCTGTTGATTGTGATCAACCTGGCGTTTGTGCCGGAGAATACCTGGTTTTTCTATCCGCTGATCGCCTGGGGCATTGGCCTGCTCATGCACTACCTCTACGAGATTCGTTTTGTGCGCAGGACCATTGAGGAGCGGGAAGCAAAAGTCGAGTACAGGGCAAGGCAAATCCTCTCCGGTGAAGCCAGCCTGGCCTAGCATAATCTGACCGTTATATCGCTGCCACCAGGCATCGTCTGTGTGGCAGCCTTTTTTCTGTGGAGATGTACTATCAAAGACTTTCAGGGCAGTTACTCAACACAGAGGAGAGTATATTCTTTCACACCGCCAGGAGTAGCCACCACCACACGATCGCCAGCTCTACGGCCCAGCAGCGCTTTCCCGACTGGCGATTCATTGGAAATCAGCCCGGCGCATGGATTGGCTTCATAGGAGCCGACGATGGTATACCGGTACTCACGACCTTCATGTGTTGCTAGATAGACAATAGAGCCGAGAGAAGCCTCATCAGTTGATTCCTTCTCAATTAAGGTGGCGATTGCCAGCAAGTGTTCTAGCTCTAAGATGCGCCTTTCGAGGATCGCCCGTTCACCTTTCACATCCTCATACACTGCATTACCTATAAAATCACCCCCCTCGACCGCTTCATAAAGATGCTGAGCGACCTCGGCCCGTTTCACCGTGCGCAAAAACTCCAATTGACTGAGGACTCGTTGATGTCCCTCACTCGTGAGAAACTGCGTGTCCATGCTCTGTTTTCCTTTCTGACTCAACGAAGCTCGTATGGTTACATATTGTAATTGTGCCATTCTCTATCTTGAGACATAGGTGAGCAGCGCCCTTCATAGAGATTAATCATGGCCTGTTCATGAGAAAAGCATACTGTATCGAGATGAATTGAAGCTGTGGACAGGCTGAATCAGAGCTAAGAATGTATATACACAGCTTCATCTCAGTTCATGTTCAGATTCGACTCATATTGAAAGGAGATGGTGTTCTGTGCCGGATTGATGGGTGTAGCCATCTTCACTGGAGTAGTCGTTTTCGCCGTACGCTGGTCATGTTGCACGGAAAAAATCGGTATGCATCAGGCGAGAGGAAGCCAGACGCTGAACGTACTGCCTTTACCGGGCGTGCTCTCGGCAGTGATATTTCCGCCAAGCTGCTGTTCCACCAGCGTTTTTGCGATGGGAAGCCCCAGTCCTGTACCCTGGCGTGAACGCGCGCGGTCGGCCCGGTAGAAACGCTCGAAGATATGCGGCAAGTCGTCGGAGTCAATACCGATGCCCGTGTCGCTCACTCGCAGCACAGCCTGCCCATCAGCTCGTTCCAGTGAGACAGTGATACGACTCGCACCTTCCTTGTCGCGAAGCTGCGTATACTTGATAGCATTGTCGAGCAGAATCAACGTGACCCGGCGCAAGCTCTCTTCTTCTCCGCGCACGCGCACAGGCTCGATGTGGCCGACCTCTAGCTTCAACTGCGATCCTTCTATGTCCAGTCGCCTCCGCAGTTGGCGTACCAGTTGGAGTACAGCGTGATCAAGTTCGACCGGTGAAACGTTGTGTGTCTGCTCCTCTGGCACTGGCTCTACCCCTTGTGCTTCGAGTGGTGTATCGGCGCTGGCATCAGCACGAGCCAACAACAACAACTCTTCCACCAGTTCCGCGAGCCGCAGCGTCTCCCCATGTGCATCGGCCAGCATGATCCGGCGCTCCTCTGGAGGGAGTTCCTCGAGATGGCGCTGCAAGAAGGCCAGATTCCCCTGGATAGTGGTGAGCGGCGCGCGCAGTTCATGCGACGCATCGGCGACAAAGCGACGCTGCGCTTGTGTGGCGCTTTCCAAAGACGCGAGCATCTCATTGAATGTCTCCACGACCTGCGACAGTTCGTCGCGCCCGCGAGGTTGAGGCACGCGCTGGCTCAGGTTGCCGATACGTGTGCCTCGCGCTGTGGAGGCGGCTATGGATCGTGCTGTTACCACTAGCGCCGAAAGGGGGTGCAGTACACGTGTCGCGATGAGCCAGCTCGCGATCAAGGTTCCCGTCAGTGTTACGACTCCAGAGAGTAATAGGAGCGCTCGTAACAACAACATGGTTGCATCGATATCGGAGAGCGACTTCGCGACCATCAGTACGCCGATCACCGGGCCATTTCCTATTGGCACCCCGTTGGCATTCCCGCTTACCCCACGCACTGGCGCTCGGATGGGGAGCGCCTCTACGCGCACGTGCTGACCATCCACCACCGTATCATAGAGCACTGGCGGCTGGCCTGCAAGAACAGTACGAGATGAATCGGTGCTGAGTGGAATACGCGAGCCGCTTGTGGAAAGGTAGCGCACCTTGCCCTGTGCATCCAGGATCTCAACCACGACACCCGGGTCGCGGTATGCATCGACAACACGCATCGTCAGTTGACCTGACCAATATGGTGGAGCAGCAGATAGGTCATCCAACACGTCCAGCATGGCGACGCGCGCCTCAGTCTGTAGAGAGCTATTCACGCTCACATCAATGGCATCGGTTGTCAGAAGCAGGATAAGCAGCGCAAAGACACTCAGAGCAACGGCGATGAGTGAGCCATACCAAAGGATCAAACGCAACCGCAGCGAACGAGGAAGAGCTCGCTTTGGCTTCAATGCCTGACGTGGATGCATGATCGTTTTCATTTCGATGCTCGTTACCAATAAACAGAACCAACGTTGTGTTTACTCTTTAGGGGAGTATAGCATAGAAGTGCATAGCAATGTCTTCGTCCAAATTCTCGTGGTGAAAGATTCGATACTCGATAAGACCTCACGGTAGAACTACACTTCTAGCTCTACCCAGGGTGCTAGATTCTCATCTCTTGTTATCTACTGAGTAGAAGTCTGGATCACATGGGGCTGTGGGGCGGATTCACAAGCCCCTAACACTCCAAAATGTATACTGTTGAGATTATCCCCCACTATCATCGTTAACCTCATCCACACCCCCCACTTCCACGCAGTCCACAATTTGAAATCCAATCACGATTTCCCTAATGCCTTCATAGCCTTTATCTGTCAGACGTACTCGACACCAATCCTGTGCTACCCACTCAACAACGCCATGCCACAAGCGTAGCGGATTGGTTGGTCTCTCTGCGAGTCGTAGTCGATAGGTAATAGCATCGCCCAAATTGGGCATTTTTCTTTCCACTGATAAATCACCTTTCTCTTGCCTATGTGAAAAAACACCACGTCACAGTATACTTCATTTTTTCTGTTATTTCAATTCCATGCTGATATTTTCCTACTGTTACGTAACTGTGTAAGTTGACGCGATGTGTTATGATTATCAGTAAAGTAAGGATAGAAGCCAATGCGTGAGGATAGAAGCCAATGCAGGAAGAAATATTGCTTACTGTGACGCAAACCGCTCGGATATTGCAAGTAAGCGAAAGAACGGTAGTGAACTACATTACTCGTGGTGAACTTCCTGCTTTCAGGGTTGGCTTGAGAGGCTATAGAATCAGTCCAAGTGACCTTCAGGCATTTATTGAGAAGCGCAAGCATCCCCCTGATAAAGACCTATAAGTTAGCAGGAACACTTTCCGCAGCCAACGCATTTCAAAGCTTCATCAAGTACTTCAACATCACTGGTTGAACAATGTCACCACTGCAAAATCTCTACTCCTGTTATCTTCTGGACATAATTTCCCTTGCTATGGCTTCGCCTACCTGCTCTTCGGGCTTTGCGCTGCTCGCCGCGAGGCGCCTGGCACGCACAATCGAAGCACCAATGGCGACGGCGAGTACTGCGCCGATCACTATCAGTGAGAGAGCTGTCGGAATGTGATAGATATCCGTTATTACCATCTTCACACCAACGAAGAATAGAACCACTGCTAACCCAGGCTTCAAGTAGTAGAACTTGCCCATCACGTTCGCGAAGACGAAGTACAGCGAGCGCAGGCCGAGAATAGCGAACACGTTGGAAGTATAGACCAGAAACGGGTCTCTCGTGACCGCTAAAACGGCTGGAATCGAGTCCAGGGCAAAGATCAAGTCAGTTGTCTCAACGACCACCAGCACCAGTAGCAGCGGCGTCACCATGAGCTGACCCGCCCGTCGTACTACGAAGCGATCGCGCTCGTAATCATGCGTGACAGGAACGATACGGCGGACAAACTTCAGCAAGGGATTGCGCTCGGGATGCACTTCCGCTCCTTCGTGGATTCCCATTCTGATCCCTGTAAAGATCAGGAAGGCACCGAACACGTAGATGATCCAATGAAATGTCTCCAGTAGGACAACTCCCAGCCCAATCATGATGCCACGCATCATCATGGCACCCAGGACACCCCAGAACAGCACCCGGTGCTGATAGGCCGCCGGTACACTGAAGAAGGTGAAGAGCAGCACAAAAATGAAGATATTATCTACGCTGAGGGACTTCTCGATCAGATAGCCTGTGAAGAACTGCAAGGCAGGTTCAGGCCCACTGAAGAAGTATATTCCAGCGTTGAAGAGCAGCGCCAGGGTAATCCACACCACGCTCCATATCGAGGCCTCTCGCATCGAGACGGGATGCGCCTTGCGGTGAAAAACACCCAGATCAAGTGCGAGCATCGTAAGAACGAAAAGGTTAAACCCTATCCATGGCCAGATGGCTCCTAAATACATTATCTATCTCCGCGTGTTCTTAGCCTTTTCTCCTGCAAATCAGCAATGACCTTTTCAATCCGCTCAACCCGCAGGCGCGCAATACGTAAATTGTCCATTGCTTCTACTTCCAGCCGGTACTCCCCCGAATAGACGCTGTCACTAACCTTTGGAATGCGCCCAAGTTCATTGAAGACGTAACCAGCGATGGTCTTGTAGTGAGCGCTGTCGAACGATCCACCGAATTGCTCAGCGAAGGCGTCAACAGTCATGAGACCATCCACCGAGTAGGAGCCATACGCCTGTGTCTCCACTTCAGAACGCACGCCCTCCTCAGGTATATCGAATTCATCCTGTACTTCTCCGACAATCTCTTCCAGAATGTCTTCCAGAGTGACGATACCGGCCGTTCCTCCGTATTCGTCGATAACGACGGTGAGATGCGCTTTTTGGTTTTGCATCAGGGTCATCAGCTTCGTGATCGTCGTGGTCTTTGGCGTGCTCAAGACCGGCCGGAAAATGCTCTGGACGGTAAACTGTTCGCCCGAACCCCTACTGCTCAGCAGATTAAACACATCTTTGATGTGTACCAGGCCGATAATATTATCCGGCGTTCCCTCGTACACAGGGAAGCGTGTGTAGCGCTCCTCAGTGATTTTCTTCTGCAAATCCTCGATCGAGATGTCGTGAGGAATACCCACAATTTCGGTACGCGGCACCATCACGTGCTGCGCCGTCTTTTCGCCGAAGTCGAAGATACGCCGCAAGAGCACCTCCTCCTCGTTATCCAGCAGACCGGCTCTGTGGCTCTGTGCGACCAGCATCTCCAGTTCTTTTACCGTGTGAACCGATCCAAACTCGTTGGCAGCCGGCAGGCCTAATGCACGTACAACCAGGTTGCCCAGGCTATTCATGAAGACAATGAAAGGATGAAAAAGACGCGCAAACAGGTACAGGGGACGCGCAACGAAGAGCGTGGTTTCCTCGCTGCGCTGTAAAGCAATCGATTTGGGAACCAGTTCTCCAAGGACAATGTGGAACATCGTAATCAGGAAGAAGCTGATGGCTACAGCAGCACTATGGGCAAGCTCTATGGCGGTTGTGCCGCCAGCAAACGCAAACAGCGGCTCGATGAGGTGTGCCAGGGAAGGCTCGCCGATCCAGCCTAATGCCAGGCTCGCCAGGGTGATACCGAGTTGTGTGGCGGCAATATAGTTGTCCAGGTGCCGAAGTTCATCCTGGACCACCTTCGCAACCCTCTTGCCTTCGGCTGCAAGCTCATCTATGCGTGTCTGGCGAACTTTCACCAGGCCAAACTCTGCTGCGACGAAGAAACCGTTGGTAGCTACCAGCACAAATATCGCCAGAATTCCAACGAGTAAGCCTGCATCCAATTAGAATGCCCCTTTCAAAATCTGTGGCAGGAGTACTCATCCAGTACCCCTGCACACCTGTTATACCTTGCTTTACTGTGGGATCACAACCACATGCTGCAATCCCACTATCTTCATGGAAATGAGAGAAGAGAGCCTCTACGCATCTCCCCTTCTCTTTTCCTGATGACAGCATACCGCACTAGAATGAACTCACCCTGTGAGGTAGCTGAGATGAGCCTGAGCATGTATCGTTGCTCCATATATACACGTGTGGAGCACTTTGTACTCCTACTCCAACTAGAGTGATCAAATCGTTGGCAAAGCCTGTAATCCTAGCCATTATTCCCGCAGAAACCTTCGCATTTATACCGTAGCCTAAAAAGATCACCTGTTAGTCACGAATTATAGCCATACTATCTCATTGCTGACACAGTTTCTGAGCTTTTCGCTCATTGGAGATCACCCGCCTATCCATGCCGGTTCAACCCCGGCATCCTTCAGCGAAATGTGAATAGAGTGTGAGGTCATGCCCATAAACGTGATCAGTTTGTGAAGTCCGGTAGTTATTATTAAAGTAATCTTTCAGCGCGGGTTAAACACAACTTGCTTGTGAAAGTTCAAATCAATGTCTAAGCAGCAGGTTGCTCTAAAAATCAAGGCTAATGCCAATAATCAAGCAAGCGCAAGCTTCCGCACAGGCGAGAAGCAGGAAAGGCTCTACTATTTCGACTGGCTAAGAGTGCTCGCCGTGTTAGTCGTATTTTTTGCCCACATGGCATGGGTCTTCGATGTTCTTTACTCGTGGAAGATAGAGAATCTCAAAGCCTATGCTCTCCTTGTATTTGGTACCCAAACGGGCATGGCCCTCTTCTTCTTGATTGCTGGCGCAAATGCCTGGTTTTCACTTCGGTCCAGAACAGGTCGTCAGTTTCTCGGTGAACGGGTTGCACGCCTGGCTATACCCTTTCTTGCTGCCACCATCCTCCTTGCTCCTTTTCAGGGATATTTCCTGGACCTCAGCCGTTCGCTCTTCCATGGCTCTTTCCTGGAGTATTGTCTGCATTTTGTGAAAACCTCGCAACTGAGTTTGAACCCTCTGTCGCTGTCAGCCTTCGGTTTTCATCTCTGGTTCCTCGCCTTCCTGTTTCTTTTTTCTCTGCTAGCCCTTCCTCTTTTCATCTTTCTGAAGCATGAAACAGGACAGCACTTCATTACCTGGCTGGTAGCTTTATGTGAGCGGCGGAGAGGTATCTTTATCTTGAGTCTTCCTCTTGTAGTAATCCAGGCAACACTTCGTGCTTCGTTCCCTGGATATCAGGGGTGGACCGATTTCTTTGTCTGGTTTGTGTTCTTTGTATACGGGTACCTCTTTTTGGCCGATCGGCGCTTCGAACAGGCCGTACAGAAGAATGGAATGTTCGCCTTGCTTGTCGGAATCGCCAGTTTCCTGATCATTGTAGCAACAATGTATGGTCCCGCTTTTATGAATTTCTGGCAAGTCACGCCAGGCTACTCGCTCATATATGCGCTCTATCAACTCTTGTTCAGCATCACAGCATGGTCGTTAATTATCTTTGTGCTGTATTTCGCAAAGCGCTTCCTCAACTTCGACAACAAGTTCATCCGCTACGCGAACCAGGCTCTTTTGCCGTTCTTCCTCCTGCATTTTTTGATGATCGTTATCATAACCTACTTATTTGTTCCATGGGATATGAATATGGCGGCAAGATTCCTGCTCGTCAGCGCCCTTGCTCTGGCAGCAACGCTTGCGGTTTATGAACTGTTGATCAAACGGATCGGCATCACGCGGAGGTTGTTCGGGATGAAGCCAGACAAACAGGAGCATCTTCACAGCATTGACATGAACGCGCCTTAACTTCGCTTATCTCTATGCACATCAGCACAATGGAAAACACCTCACCTCTCAATGGAAAACACCTCACCTCTCAATGGAAAACACCTCACCTCTCATTACGGTTGCATGATAAATTCGAGAGGCAAATCCGCCTTGATGCTGCTATAATACGAAGTAGCACACCTGCATATACACACAGGAAACCGTGCCAGATTCTCACAGAGAACTCAACGAACCAGCCAACTGGCATATTTGACTCGAACATTTGAAAGGAACTTTTATGTATAAAAGAATTGTAGTTGGTGTAACTCTATTTGGTTTGCTAACTATCCTATTGGGCGCCTGCGCTATAGTCGATACCTCCACCCCCACAAACCTTCCAACGGTACGTATGGGCGGATCCACCTTCATCCAAACTTCTATTACGATCCACAAAGGTGATATGCTCAACCTCGTGGACGTTGCCTCTTCCACACATATCATTGTGAACGGCACTTGGGATGGCACAACCCCAAAACCTGCCACCGAAAATGGCGCGCCCGTGATCAACAAAACCTATATCGGTAACGACAGCGGAGCTATCGGCCCATTTAATACAGCAGGAACCTTCCACCTGTACTGCACTATCCATCCAGGAATGAACCTGACCGTCACCGTCCAGTAACAAATCGTTTTTGTTAAAGAACAGCAATGCGTGCCCTGTGTGGTAAGCCATCTAATGGCTATCCTGCCACACAGGGCACGTTACTCTGCCTCCCCTGTTACCACGCACATTATGAATACCACACTATAGTACTTTCATGGCAGGCAATGCGCAAAATATGCATCCTGCCAGTACTCCGTGCTATACTAACCGAAAAAAATAGATCAATTAAATAAAGGTGACTTCCGGTATATGCGGCTACAATTATGGAAACAACGGACGAAGAATTCCCCTCTATCGCTGTATCTAAAGTGCGGCGCGCTACTTCTCCTCTTTCTGTTCAGTGTGCTCATCGTTGCCTGTAGTGGTTCTCCTACCAATGCAAACCTGGGTCAACCAGACGTCACGGTTACCATCAATCTCGGTCAAAACAATAGCTCACCAACTCCGCCATTACCCGAATATACCTGCTCTGCCTGGGTCACCAATACCACCCCCGGCACCGGCGCCTCAACTATCGGCGTGTATGCAAAGTTTGTCCATAACGTCAATGGCAACCCCGAAGGAGTATATCCAGCTCAAGGCACAGCTACCGTTCTCTGGCCCGATGGCAGCGTGAATGTCACCGCAAATACAACTTCTGACGGCCTGGCCATTTTCCCCGTCTCAGTCGCCAATAAATTTGCGGATATCAATAAATTAATACTGGTCACCATTGCATTTCAGGGACCTCAAGGCGTACCACCCTGCAA
>JBGQJX010000058.1:0-13642 GCA_041499255.1 Ktedonobacteraceae bacterium
AGGTTGAGGGGAAATGGGGCCGGAGCAATCAACAACAGAGCGAATATGCCCAGAATGAGCAGCGTGCCAAGCACGGGAACGATTCCATGGCGCAATATATTGAAGTGCGGGCGGCCCTTGCGCCAGAAGAACCTGATACTGGCAATACAAACCAGCGCGTAAATGATGAGCACAAAGAGCGCGTCAAGCGTTCCCAGAAAGCCAAAGGCTCCAATTGGCGTCATGACGAAGCCGAGGATGAGGCCGACTACCAGCCCGAATACGCAGAGCGCGGTGACTGAGCCTACCGGGGTGCGGCGGATCGGATGCAGCCACGCGGTCCAACGTGGAAAGATGCCATCACGTCCCACGGTATACATGATGCGCGCTCCAGCATTGATAATGGCTAACGCTGCTCCAAAAAACGAAAGCACACCAACGAGATCGATCAATAGCACGAGCAACGGCCCGCTATAGTGGCGCCCAATCGTATCAAACGGGGCGGCATCATTAGCGTAACCCGTCACCATTTTGTCGACGCCGTAACCAACCGTGCCAATATAAGCCATAAAAACATAGAAGAGTCCAACGACAATCATCGATCCGTATACGGCACGGGGAATGTTGCGGTGTGGATCTCGCGTCTCTTCACCCAGCGTAGCAGCAGTCTCAAAGCCAATGTAGCTCAGTACGGCCAGCACGATGCCCACAGTGATGTCGCCACCAGCGGGAATAGCGCCCAGACTAAACGGCACGGCCGTCAGCCCTCCCTGCTGCCCGACATGGAACAACACAATCGCAGCCAGCACCAGGCATACCCCTATCTCAAATGCCAGGAAGGTCAGATCGACATTGAGCGATTCGCGGATACCCCAGTAGCAGAGAGCGAACGCGACTCCCAACGCCAGTACGAACCAGAAACTCCAGTGCAGGTTGACGCCAAACCAGCGGATCATCAGAGCCTGTAGATTGGCGCCCAGCAAAATAAACGAATAGGGTACGCCAAGCGCAACAGCGATCAGTCCGACCCAGGCGGTCATGAAACCCGAGCGTTGACCAAGCCCCTCCGTCACGAATGTATATGCGGAACCGCTGGAAGGTATCTCGCGTGAAAACTCGCTATACTGATTGGCAACCAGCAGCGCCACCACGAAGCCAACAACATAACACAGCGGAACCGCCGCTCCTACCTGTCCTGCCTGGGGAATAGTATTGAAGAAAATAGAAGCCGCCGGAGACATAACCGCCACTGAGATCACAATGGCATGACGCAAACCAAGCGCGTTACGCCGCAGCGCCGGCGTAGACGTCGTATCAGAAGAAGATGTAATCTCGCCCATAAGATAAACGCCCTCCATAAATGATTATGATACCCATTGCCGGTACATCCAGAATATGAACTGGCCGTAGGGGCCGATTTATCGCGCCCACCGCCGCTTCATCGGCCCTGCATTCACTCTTGCCGGAAAACGTCCCCTACGCCGGGTCTTGCTCGCGTTCCCCTTGCCCCACGTTCAAGATACCAGGAAAACTGGCCGCATCCTCCGGCATCTCAGCATCGAACAACGCGCGCAGGTAGCCATTGAGAAACATACCCTGCGGATCAAGATCAGCCCGCATGCGGCGGAAGTCCTGCCAGCGCGGATAGAGAGCGCTGAGTTCCCCAGCCGTTCGAGTATGCATCTTGCCCCAGTGTGGGCGCCCCTCGTAGCGCTTGAAGATCTCTTCGATGCCACGAAAATACCCTTGATAGGGCATCCCCCTGTACATATGCACAGCGACATAGGCCGAATCGCGCTGATAGGCCGGACTCAGCCAGATATCATCGGCGCGTACAAAGCGGCACTCTACCGGGAAGTGAACCCGGAATTGATATTGCTGGATACATTGCTGTATCTCATTAACGACCGTACTCAAATGTTCCGCCGGAATATTGTATTCCATCTCCTGAAAACGCACCAGGCGTGGCGTGGCAAAAAGTCGGTGGCTATAGTTAACCTCATCAATATTAGCGATGGATTGCGCAGAAATGCGACAGACCGTTTTGCAGAAGCTGGGAAAGAGGCGACAGGACTCCGAAAGCAGCCAGTAGACACCGTTCTCCAGCACAATCTTGTTGAAGTCAGCCCAGAAGCTACTTTTACTGACAGGCTCAGTAGTTTCATTCATGAATTTGGCCTGCACGCCATCCGTGTAGGGAAACCAGAAGAATTCAAAGTGACTATTCTCCTGCTTATACTGCTCCAGGTTTGCCAGGCAATCGCTGAGCTTCTTGCGATAGCCCTGGTAATGCAGGCGTTTGGCTGGTACTACACGCAATGTCACTTTCGCGATAATGCCAAGGGTCCCCAGTGACACCTGCGCCGCCTTAAAGATGTCGGCATTGTGTTCGTTTGAACATTCCAGTACCTCCCCCGACGCTGTCACCAGCGTAAGACCCTCAACCTGTGTCGACAGGGTACCGTAGCGCTCGCCGGTACCATGCGTGCCTGTACTGATAGCGCCAGAGATACTTTGCACATCAATATCACCCAGATTCTCCTGTGCTACGCCATGTTCTAAAAGCGCATCTCCCAGTCGCTTGAGCCTGGTTCCTCCCAGCACCGTCGCGCTACCAGCAGCCATGTCAATGCTTTCAATACCTTGCATCTCATCCAGTGACATCAGCACATCGTCTGTCTGCACCAGTGGCGTAAAAGAGTGGCCCGCTCCTACCACCCTCACATGCCGGCCATCTCGACCATATCCTCTGACAAGCTTCGCCAGTTCATCTATGCTGCCAGGCTTGACGACCTGTTGAGGTTCGCTCTGCACCGACCCCGACCAGTTGCTCCAGCGTTCTTTGGTACTCACACGTATCCTCCTGATTTCTCCAACTGATTTCAAATGAAGCACTGACCATCACCACGATAGGTCGTAACCTCTCCTTGAATAGCGCCATTAGCAACCAGCAGCAGACGCGTGAAACGTTCGCACAGTTCTCCCGCTTTGCTATGGCGCATAAAGACCGGGTCACCAAGCTGCAGCGCTATATCCCCCCTGTACCTGATTGGTGTCTGTACCTCACCTGCTCCTTCGAGCGCCTCCAGTCGCGCGCCGCGCGGCAGATATGGCCGCGGCTGTTTTTCTTGACCAGTTGAGCCGGAAGCAATGTAACCACCGCCAAGGCAGGTGTAAATAGTCGGCTGCGGATGGCGCACAATCTCAATCGCAAATCCCGCGGCGGGTTGGAAACGGAAATCGCGGTAATTGTCGAAGAGCGCCGGAGCATAGAAGGCCGATCCAACCGTTATCTCGGTCACGCCCGCTTCAGCGCCGGTAGTAGTAATGCTGCCCGTACCACCACCATTAACAAAGCGCAGCGGAAGTCCGTAGCTTTCAACCAGCTTGATCAGCGCCGCGCGGCGATCAGCAACCTCGCGTACCGAACGCTGCTTTAACCCCTGTATAATCCTATTCTTGATCCTGTTTCCTGGGAAATTGTCACCTACTCCGGCGATCTGCGCCTCGTAGCCCATCAGCCCATCAAGCCATGTACTTGAGGACGCCTTGATGCGTTCAATAACCGGGCGCGCCTGCTCCGCAGTACGAATCGGAGAACGCCACACGCCGAAATGTAGCCCGGGGAGATCCATAGACATATCAATTTCGAGACACAGAGGCAGCCGCACCCCGTACTGGCCTGCAACAGCTTCGACCTGCTCCACATGTTCAACGCTATCGACCATCAGCGTAATAAGCGCTCCTGCCGCGGTCGCCTTTGCCACAGCCGTAATATCCTGCTCATTCCAGGCCGGATAGCCCACCAGCAAATCATCGAAACCCTGTGAGGCCAGGTAAACAGCTTCCTGAGCCGTATAACACATAATGCCCTGGAAACAAGGATTCGACTCGAGAATGCGCCGGATAACGGCCACACTGCGCAGCGACTTCGAGGCAAGACGAACCTTCTTTCCATCTGCTCTCTCCACAACCTGGCGAATGTTCTGCTCAAGCAGATCAAGGTCAAGAAAAGCGAATGGCATAGGACGACCCGCGAAAACCCGCTTGTAATAAGCATAATCATGCACCTGTATAATGGTAACAGGACCTTCGCGCGCAAGAACCTCGTCGCTTCCCCCCTCCTCCACCGCAATCCCCTCGTACTGTACTTCCGCCTGTTGCCATTGTTCTTGCCCTTCCTGCCGTCCTTGTCGCCCTTTCCGCCCTTTCCGCCCTTTCCGCCCTTGCCATCCTTCCAACTGTTGATCTCGCATAATTGTCCCTCCTCGCCTTCTTTAACCCTCATGAAGAATAATAGCTCCGGCGTAAATGAGGATTGCAACCCCCAGAGCGCAACCAACAAATGATCTTCTCAAGCCCCTTCGTCCATTGTAGGGGCGACCCTCGTGGTCGCCCTCACCGCAAAAATCAAATTATCGAGATCGCGACGTGCTCGAACAGTATCGCGGTCACTGACAAACTGCAAGATCAGTCCATCTAATCCGGCAATGACAAAGCGCGCCAACTCTGCAAAAGAGACGGCGCACTTCCTGCCAGCGGCGGCAAAATTCTGCTCGAAGAGCGACTCTACCAGGACACTGTAGCCATCGTACTGTTGTTTGGCCAGCCACGCAGAATCAGGATTGCGTAAAGCATAGAGCGTGAGTTCATACTGCATCACCTGCAATTCAGGAGCCGCCTCGACATGCAGCCAGAAAGCCTTGATGCTTTCAGCAATAGCGACATGTAACCCGCCATCTGATGGGATAGCAGCCTGCACGACCTCCCTGGTCGTACGCATCATCTCCTGCAACACAGCAAACAGCAAATCATCCTTGCTGCCAAAGTAATAGCGCAGCGTTGCCTGGTTAACCCCGGCCTCTGCCGCAATTTTCCTCGTCGTTGTTTCAGCGATACCGTCGCGCGCAAGCACACGAATAGTTGCCGCGATAATCTCAGCACGCCGTTCGGTAGCAGTAGTTGTAGTTTTGGGCACCAATAGTTCCTAAAGTTGGATGAGACAAAGAGGTTTATTCAACCGATTGAATAAATTATACTGAGGGCATAAGTGAGTGTCAAGGTCGACACATACCTGGCTAGAGAATGGTTCCTCCACTCAACACGCGCAGGGCTTTTTCAGCACAACAACAAAATATATGGTATACTAACTACCGATGATAAAAATCTAAAAAATACTAAGTAGCATCCCACTGCTGGGAAAGCTAGTAAACGTCTCTTCTTCCACACGGTCGTGGATCACACTCCCCCTGATTGAACACCACTGAGTGTACATATGTGCAAAGCAGCACCCCTCCAAGGCCAACGTTGGTAAAACGCCTGAGAACAAGTAGCTCTGTTGCGTGAAGAACTAAAAACGTTGTGTAAACATACCCTACGCCAATTCAAGGCCGTTAGGGATACGATAGGAGAACAATAAACGTGGATATAAAAAGAATCGCCCTCGTGGCACACGATAATAAAAAGCATGATCTTTTAGAATGGGCAGCATTTAATAAAAACCTGCTGACCCGGCATGACCT
The DNA here is from genome assembly GCA_041499255.1 of Ktedonobacteraceae bacterium. GTDB lineage: Bacteria > Chloroflexota > Ktedonobacteria > Ktedonobacterales > Ktedonobacteraceae > UBA11361. The sequence continues at coordinate 5,502 of JBGQJX010000058.1, forward strand.
GTATGCGACAGGCACGACAGGCAAGCTGTTGGAGCAGGAACTTGGCGTTGAGATTCACAAACTCCAGAGCGGCCCGCTGGGTGGTGACCAGCAAATCGGGGCAAAGATCTCTGAGCAAGAAATCGATTTACTGATATTCTTCTGGGATCCTCTCACGCAGCATCCGCATGACCCTGATGTGAAAGCCCTCTTACGCATTGCCGTACTCTGGAACATTCCCTTTGCCTGCAACCGGGCTTCCGCGGACTTTGTGATATCATCACCGCTAATGTCCGGAGTCTACCAGCGCCATCTCCCCGATTACGAGGATTATACGGCGCGGGTGATAGAAGAAATTTCCGTGTGACGTTATTGGAGACATAGAGGATCGTGTACCTGAGCCTGCTATGCCAGAAGAATGCCGCCCCAGGTGATATTCTTATCACTCGGGGCGGCGTCCTCTTTCAATAGTTTCAACAGTCAATCACTTGCGCCCTCCCCCATCACCTCTGGTACAGGTTAATAGACCCTGTGTTCGTTTTCAGGCTAACAGTCGCTTGCGGAGAAGTCCCTACATCGCCAGAGGCATCCGCGCCAACAACCTGGTGATGTTGTACCGTCACTCCTGAGAAGTTTGTGTTGATAGAGCCTGTATCAGTCGATGCAGTCAGATGGAACGCGCTATCGCTCGGTAGTGTCACATTGACGGAACCGGTGTTCGTTTCAAAGCGATAGCTTCCACTTCGATCGATAGAGCCGTTGAAGGTAACCGAGCCAGTATTTGTGACCAGCTCTGTAGTTCCGCTCGCCGTGCCATCGTTCGCTTGAACTGAACCGGTATTGCTCGTCAACATCATCTGTCCGCTGACTCCCGTGACGTCGATACTACCGGTATTCGTCTTGAGCTGGAGTGCAGCAGTACTGGGAACAGTGACATCAAAATCCACACTTGCCGAATTGAAGAAGGAGGAACCACTCACCCTATTCACAATGACATTGATGGTATTTCCTGCAGTGTTCTGCGTGTAGCTCACCGTGACATCATTCAGATTGCCCCCAAAATTGGTATGCTTTGTTGCCTGGATGGTCACCTGATTCACAGAACTGGCCGCGCGCACATGAATCGAACCTGTATCGTTATTCACCACGAGCGTTGGATTGGTGCTCACCGTGAAGTACTTCGTTTCGGTGGTAGTATTCCCGAATCCTACGAAGCCGCCTCCAAAAATGCTAAACAGGGAAAATATTCCTCCGCCTAGCAACATGATCAGCAGTACGATCGCCAGGATAATCCACGGCCACGGGCTTCTCCTACGAGGAGCATAAGGAGGATATTGTGGTCCATAATAACCTCCCCTTGACCATTGTGGTCCAGTTCCAGGGTAGTATCCCTGCCCCGTGTAAGGTGGTTGTGCAGGTGGAAAGTAGGGCGGTGGCGTTGTTGGCCTTGCCTGCGCGCCTGGGTAAGCAGCGATAGGCGGCGGCGTTGTCGGCCTTGCCTGCGCACCTGGGTAAGTAGCGACAGGCGGCGGCGTTGTCGGCCTTGCCTGCTCAATCGGAGCGGCAACAACAGGCTCTGGCACACTCGCAACTTGTTCCTGCGGTGTAACACTTTCAACAGGTACTTCGGACAATGGTTCTTCTATATCTTTGACAGGTACCTCTTGATTGCTCATAATCTTACTCCCCGGGCAAGGCCTCTCGCAATTTGGCCGTTTGAGGCTTGTCCTCTTCCCTGGCTTCCTGTCTAGCCAGGTATCATTTCATCGCAATACGGAATTTCATCTCGGCTCTCCATCCTTCCGGAGGAGAATCTTCATCTCACACGACTTGACATGTACTGATCCCGTTTTAGCGTGCTATGCGTTTAACTTTTGACATTAAACAGCATATAGTTGAACAGGACGTTGACCAGCAAAATCACCACGCCGACTATGCTTATTCCGATCAGCGCAGGCCCAATTCCTCCTCCAACAACTGTTCCCAATACCCCGAGAACAATAGCAGTCAGCGGGATCATGCACGCTATCGAGACAATCGCCAGTGCCAGGCTCATACCATAAGCTCTATTGCGATCTCTCATTGGCCCTACTGTCCGCAACTGGTACATGATTTCCGGCATCAGTCGAGGCATGAGTCGCTGCGCAAGGGTTTCAACGAACTGCTCATTGTATTCAGGGCCTACCGGCTGCCGCTGCTGAATCGGTGGCGGCTGCATTTCGGGCCTTGGCTCAATAGGTGGTGCTGTGTAAGGTGTTTGCTGTGATAACATGATAGTTACCTCCTCTCGTAATACACTTACCGTGTACACCTTTCTACATCGTTATCATAGATCACCTGCATCACTAGGCCCTCACAATGCATGGTCATAGTTACACAGTAATATCACAATATCCTCATCGATCACACCGCCTCAAGTTGTGTATGTTTCACCTCAAACCCACGTACCACTCTTCGCGCTGCGGAAAACTGCTTCGATCACCTTCATATTGGCTATAGCGTCTTCAATCGGCGTTGGAACGTCGCTATCATTGAGCACCGCCTCGGAGAACAGATCCCCCTGGATAGTATATTGGTTGCAGGTATCCAGCCGGATCTCCTCGACCTCGTCTCCATGTTGGTGCCACATTTTGCAAGGTCGATCGGGGGGAGCATTGAAGGGAATCTCGATCTCAATCCTGCCCTCGGTACCAAAGATGTTCACCCGTTGATAAGACGATAATTGTGTCCCACATGTGAAGGTTGCTGTACCGAGCTCAAAATCCATTACACCCGAGGCGAGGCGATCAACCATGAACTGTGGATCGTACTCTACAATGCCGAAAACGCGTTTAGGCTCATCGCCAAAAATAAAACGCGCCAGCGAAATCGTATAACAGCCGATATCCAGCATGCCTCCTCCACCAGAGTCAGCCCTGTTGCGAACATTGTGCGGATCATCGAGATAATACGAGAAGAATGACTGGATCGTGCGCAACGTTCCGATTTTCTCTTCGCGAACCAGCATCCGTGCGCGTTGCCATTGCGGGTGAAAGCGGTACATGAACGCCTCCATCACCTTCAGGTGTGGATACTGACTGGCGGTCTCAGCCAACACTTCCGCTTCAGCAGCGGTCAAAGCTATTGGTTTTTCACAAAGCACGTGCTTGCCCGCTTCCAGCGCCTTGATCGACCAGGGTACGTGCAGGTGGTTAGGCAGAGGATTATATATCGCATCGATCTCAGGATCAGCCAACAGTTCCTCGTACGAGCCATACGCCTTCGGGATACCGAGTCGCGTCGCAGAGGCCCGTGCTTTTTCCAGCGAACGTGAAGCAATGGCCGCAATGTCACAGTGCGCCCCCTGCTGCATAGCAGGAAGAACCTTCTCAGTCGCAATATTAGCAGTGCCCAGGACCCCCCAGCGAACTTTTTTCATGATGCTTCTCCCTTTTACGAAAATATTTAACATTCAATATTGTACCACCCACCCGCTTTCCCACACCCAAATAATGGTCCCAATTCACTGCACCCACCATGCCGCATCATATCGTATACTACACAATATTAGGCTTTCATATAGGGGCACAATGACAAGGATATCCAGCCGCATTCGGGGAATGATGAAGGCAGGTTTGAAACAATCATACATACGATTAAGTGTTGCCTTCTTTGGTTTTGCGTTAATTGGGGCCAATGGTGGCGCGGTGGGTGTGATCCTTCCAAGCCTGAGCATCTACTATCACATAGATAAATCCGTTGTAGGTCTCCTCTTCCTCACCAGTTCGGTAGGCTACTTTCTTTCTGCCTTCAGCAGCAGCCTCCTCCTCGAAAAGTTGGGCCAGCGCGCGTTTCTGATCGTGGGAGCTGCCACTTTTCTCCTTGGAACGCTCACTCTCGGCATCAAGCCGCCTTTTGTTATCGTACTCTCAACAAGACTCTTTCTAGGTTTTGGCATGGCAATCATCGAAACAGGTTTAAATGCCTACGTTGTCGCGCTCCCCCGTCACACCTCGCTGCTCAACACCCTGCATGGCTTCTACGGGGCAGGCGCGCTGGTAGGTCCAGTCGTAGCAGCCGCTCTCCTGGCGCAACAATGGGGATGGAATAGCGTCTACCTCACCTGGTGTTTACTAAGCCTCCCGCTCCTGATCGGATTCGCCGTCGTCTTCAGCCCCAAGTTACCGCGCAGCTCCTCCAGGGAAGTCGAAGAAACCCGCCCTGGCAATGTCTTGATTGCGGCAAGCAGATTGCCGATCGTCTGGTGGGCATCACTCTTTCTCCTTCTCTATGTCGGTATTGAGGTAAGCCTGGGCAGTTGGGGCTACAGCTACCTGGTCGAAGGCCAGCACCGGCAGGCTTTTATCTCGAGTTTAATTGTGAGTGGTTTCTGGTTCGGCCTGACGCTCGGGCGTTTCACACTGACCAACATCGCCGAGCGTCTTGGTCTCGGCAACGTAAGTCTGATCTACGCTTGCATGGCTGGCATACTCGTTGGTGTGCTGATCATCTGGCTGCTCCCTTTCGAGTTTTTCGCAGCCATTGGCTTCTGCTTCATCGGGTTCAGCCTCGGCCCCATCTATCCGACCATGGTCGCCCTGGTGCCTGACCTGGTACCCAGTCGGCTCGTCCCCAGTGCCATTGGCTTACTGGTGAGCTTGAGCATCTTAGGCATCGCCCTCTTCCCATGGCTGGCTGGCATCCTGGCACAAAATACCGGCATCAGCTCGCTCTTGCCCTATACAATGATGCTAACCGCGCTAATGCTGCTGTCCTGGTGGGTAATATTCCATGGTTTCGCAAGGAAATTTCGACCTGTGGAGTAAATTTGGTATCCATAGCTCTTTTCTTACGCTCTTAGCGGCGGCACACAAGGGCGAGTATGCGTTCAAACGGCCCCAGGCACAGCCTTCTCAGCCCGTCGATCCCACGCCACTCTGATTCCTGGGGCACTCCATATACCACTCTCTAAACTCCATACAGCGTCCCTCATCATCAAAGCTCATTACAAAAATATTATCCCATTCAGCCCTGAGCGTGGTGCCATCCTGCTCAAAGTAGCGACTCCTGCCATTCGCCACAGCTCGATTACCCTCGAGCGCAATAGGTTCGTAGTGACCATCATACGTGCCTGGTGCGTCAGGCTGCTCCAACCAGGAAGCCACGATAGCAGTACGCCCGCGAATCGGTTCACTGTAGGGGGCGTAGGCGTACACAGCATCTTCGTTGAAAAGGTCGCCAATGGCCTGTTGATCATACGTCTTCCAGGCACGTACATAAGCATCCAGCCATGCAGTAACTTTCGCTCTATCCAGCACGAGCTTCTCCTTTTATGCTTTCTTAAGCACCCTGTAGTCGACAGCGTTTTACATAGTTTCAAGTCTATCACGAAAAGCGGCCATAAACAGTCCTCTTTATTGACATCACCCATCCATCTCATATAATATCGTCCTGAAGTAAGAATGCTGCCCTGCGCGTTATCTCAGATCAAATTCATCTTTTACTGATACTTTTGCAATGGTCTGATATAGTAAATAACTGAGAGCAATTTGAAAAGCAGAGGCCAGCAGGAAATGGTGTGATTGTAAGCGTATGAGCATCCTGGATACAACTTTATTCGAATCACCCGATCCAGCAGAACTGGGGGTGGGCTTCCACAACGTAGGAAGCGGCGTACTGCGCGCCTCTAATGAGACAGTCGTCAAATACGTGGAGCATCACTACGGAGAAAGATGCGGCCACCTCCCATTGAACGCCGGGAACGTACGCGTGCTCGTCGTCCAGCACTCAACCGGCCTTCGCGCGCAACTGGATTATCTCAGCCAGCTCTTTGGTAAAGCTATAGCCCCCCAGACGCTCGACGAACTCAGAGCGGAAAAAGAGAGTGCTGCTGGGCCATCTCCGCTGGTAGTTCCCTATATCAACGTTCCTGAAACAGAGGTCGGCCTCCAGGATACTCTTGGGGCACAATCGTGGGGCCTCCCCGGGAAGATGACCCACGCGTTGAAAAACAAAGCCAATTTTTACCAGCTCGCTGATGAATTCGACCTGGAAGGATTTCGCCCTCCAGACTATACCATCACAAATATCTATGATCTCTCCAAAGCAGCAGCAGCATTTCTCTCCAATGTGGAGGAAATATACAAACAAGCAGGCGTTGCAGCAGCCTACCCTCTGGGAGTAATGCTCCGCGCCGCAGAGTCAGATGGCAATTTCGGCTGTTGCCTGGTCTATGAAAACCATCACGGTGTCATCGTTGTGCCAAACGGAGATGCCGGGCAGATTCAGCGCTATGCTCACTGGCAAGAAGCGCTAGAACAATCACAACAACACCTGGCTGAAACCATGAATCTGCAAAAAGAAACGCGCATAGTGATCAGTCGCTATATAGATTTCGAGGATTCTCCTGGCATGTCCGTCGTAATGTTAAATGATCGCGTAGAGTCGCTCGGGTGGAATGGTCAGTTGCAAAAGGAAGGCAGCAAAGCATGTGTTGGCACCAGTACCTATCTTCCCAAAAATCCCCGGCTGCAGCGCCTACAACAACAATATGAAGAGCAGACCGCTGCCTTTTTTGAAACGTTTTTGCGCAAGACGGCCCAAAAGTGCGACATCAACTTTGCCTCCATCCGCGGCGTAGCCAACATAGATATTATGATTCCCGGAGAAATGGAACAAAGAGTACAGCAGAGAAGAAAACAGCCAGCAGCCAACTATCTAGCGGAATGTAATCCGCGCTGGACAAACTATACCGATGCTATTATGACCGTCCTGGGAGCCAACAGAAAAGCGCAGACCATATATAATATGAAAGAAGTAATCCGCTCAGGAATTTGTACCTTTGACAAGTATTCCTTGCCTGACAGAGTTGATCCACAGGTTGTGAGAGCATATATTGCTGAAAGAGATAGTGTTTTGCAGAAGGATGGCACAAGGGTTATTTGCCGCATGGCGAAAAACCCCATGGGCTTGATCCTGGCAGGAGACGTGAAACAAGCCGAGCAAGAGGTGCAAGCCATTCTCGCCACATTATCTACTAATGGCAATAAATCAATGGTAGTTTATTAGCCTGCTGATTGCATATCCGGCATGATACGTAACCAGCAAACAAGTACCGAACCACCTCTTACGAGTACCTGGTAAATAAAGGAGTAAGCTATGGAGTATCGCACATTAGGCCGCACCGGCTGGAACATCTCGGAAATCGGCTTTGGAGCCTGGGGCATTGGCGGAGACGCCTGGGGCACAACCGACGACAAAACATCGCTGGCCGCCCTTTACAAAGCCATCGATCTGGGAGTCAACTTCATCGATACTGCTGATGTCTACGGCGATGGTCACTCCGAGCAACTGATCGCCCAGGTACGCAAAGCTCGCAGTGAGCAGTTGATCATTGCCACCAAAGCCGGACGGCGGCTCAGCCCTCACATCGCGAGTGGCTATAACCGTCAGAACCTGGCAAGCTTTGTCGAGAGAAGCCTGCAAAACCTGCAAATCGAGGCGCTCGACCTGCTCCAGCTCCACTGTCCGCCATCCGAGGTGTATGATATGCCAGAAGTCTTCGGCATCCTCGACGACCTCGTGCAGCAGGGAAAAATTCGCTTCTACGGCGTCAGCGTCGAGCGCGTTGACGAAGCGCTCAAAGCCATCACCCACCCCAACGTCCAGAGTGTACAGATCATCTTCAACATGTTCCGCTTCAAACCCGCTGAACAATTTTTTGCCGCTGCTCGTGAGCGCCAGGTCGGTATTCTGGCTCGCGTCCCGCTGGCCAGTGGCTTGCTGTCCGGCAAGTATACCGCTCAGACGCAGTTTGCCCCGAACGATCACCGCAACTACAACCGCCATGGAGAAGCCTTCGATCGCGGAGAAACCTTCTCAGGCGTTGACTATGCTACCGGGCTCCAGGCAGTCGAGGAACTACGCCCGCTCGTACCGCCGGGCGCCTCTATGGCACAGTTAGCGCTGCGCTGGATACTCATGTTCCCCGAAGTCACCAGCACCATCCCCGGAGCAAAGAACCCGCAGCAGGCACAGGACAACGTGCACGCGGCAACTCTCCCCCCGCTGAGCAACGAAACCATGAGACGTGTACAAGAGATCTACGATACATACATACGCCCCCAGGTTCACCACCTATGGTAACAAAGTCAACCATCGGGCTCAACAAATCGGCCACCCAC
>JBGQJX010000059.1:0-13604 GCA_041499255.1 Ktedonobacteraceae bacterium
CTTGTCAGAGTTGGAACGGGGGCGCTGATTGAGGAAAGAGCCTGAGCTGTCTGAACTCCTATATCCAGTGCCTTGAAAGGGTGACCGTCCTGGTCAACCCAGCCGGAGACCAGTTTCCCAAGCCATCCCTCACCACCAGCTCCGTTAAGGTCAAGAGTTTGCCAGATATCCATCGCTTGAAAGTGAGATAGACTCTGGTTAGGGTAGCCCACTCCCTCAACAATCGCCATGTGCCCGCCGTCCCAGAACTGCTTTAATGGCGCCAGGTTGGGATGTAAGCCCAGTCTTGTATCGAGTGGCAGTACGTTCGCTTCGGGAATAGCCAGGGTGGGCCGCAGTTGTCGATATAACGAATCTCCAATAGGAATAACCGTATTCAAACCGTCGTTACCACCAGCCATCTGTACCACAATCAAAGTGCGATCATTCGCCGCCTGCGCGACACGGGAGCCATCATTAGATTGTGCTCGTGCTGAAGCTATACCCCGGCTGAAAATGGACGGCATGATCATACCCGCCGACACCACTAAAAAACCATCCTTTATCATAGCTCTACGCGAAAGTTTCATCGTTTTCTCCCTTAATTGAGCTGGTATTCTGGCGAGGCCAATAGTAAGTAGAGCGTTCCACGCACACGACCCAGCGGATAATTCTTGCCGTTCTTCAGAGTGATGTGCGCAACCCCACCACCGGTACCCTGCCCGGTAAAGTAGTCTATTAACTGTGCCCGTCGATCTTGATCGACGACGCCATCCAGTAGGAATGAACTAAAGTAATCAACAAAATGCTCAGGAGAGTCGATATTATTGGCATCCACGATTCTCTGCAAATCCAGAGGCGAAGGTTGCTCCTTGTTGGTAAAGACACCTCGCGCCAGCAAGACATCGAGATAATTGAGGCGGGTCATCCACGTTCCGCTATTGAGCCAGAGCGCGCTGACTTTGTCACCTGGCCAGCCAGCCACATTGGGCGGATCAAAAACAGTCTGCCCCATCAAAAGCGGGAATTGCGGCAATCCATTGCCATTCCCCCGGAAATTCAAAGCTCGATACGCGCCGATCGTATATTCGACCGGCGATTTGATGCGACTGCGATAGGCCTTTGTCGAAGAAAACTGAGGTGAAAGCAACAAGGTACGCATGACCTCGCCCATTTTGTGACCACTCTGCACATATGCATCTACCAGTGGTTGCAAGTCAGCGGTGGTAGGATTCTCATACACAAAGAACGTGAATAGCTTCCGGCAGATAAACCAGGGTGTCGCGGGATGGTTAGCAAGAATGCGCACCACATCCCTATAGTCGAAGTTTCCTGTCTGTCCCAAAAAGGTTTTCGTCAAATTGTTATGATCATTGGGCAGATATCGAGAGGACATCCCCCTGATATGCCAACCGGTGAGCGCCGCCGCTCCCTCGTAAACGTCCTGTTGAGTATAATGACCTAGCCCCAGAGTAAAGAGTTCCATCAATTCACGGGCATAGTTTTCATTGGGCGCGCGCTTTGTACTTTTCGTGAGGTCGAGATAGAAGAGCATGGCCGGGTCAGCGGTGATGCCCAGCAAGATGTTGTCATAGGTATCAAAGGCATGTTCTCGTAGGAACTGGTTTTGCACCATCATACGTGAGAACGCTCTCGGACCACCCACTTTGTGGTAGCTACTCACGAGTACGCCATGCCAGAACAGCGTCATCTTCTCTAAGAGCGGCCTTTGCGTCCAGGCCATACGCAGTAACCACCAGCGCTGCTGGTCAATCGGCTTGCCAAGATTCAGGTTCAGCGCTTTGAGTCGATTTTCTGTATCATCTTCCGAGACCTGTTGATAGTTGAGGAATCGATCTACAGCGCCGCTAAAACCGAGAGAGCGATAGGTTGATAAGTCATCAGGCGTTGTACCAAAACCTGCGCGCCGTAACAAGTGTCCTATCTGAGGCGCGCTCGCCATAGGCCCATTAAAGTGGAGGACCGCGTCAAATCCGCTGTTGTGTATGAGATGTTCTAGATTGGTCAAACCGCCCCGTTGCAACATTTGCTCGATGGCAAAGCCGCCAATTCCTGCTCCCGCCAGACCTGCAAGCGAAGCTCCAATAAGCGCGCGACGCGATAGCTTTCGTTTGCGAGGGGCGGTAGGAAAAGGTGCGGCAGACGCTTGACCTGTTGAGGGTATTTGCGGTTCAGGATCTCCTACTGTAAACACTTCGGTCGGTTGATTATGTATCTCTTCATTGGGAATCATACGATCCTCCCATGTTGTTTCCAGGTATGTAGCCAGACAGCTTTGACGCGCTCTGATTATCATTCTAGCAAACAGTTATCAAGATTTCCTCAAGAGAAGATAAGGGAAGAATCAATCTTTTGCCATCACTTTTTCGCTCTTGCTCAGCCCCATGTTCCAGTGTACACTATAGCAATGCAAACAAACAGTGAAATGGTACAATTTGGCACAGATCGTGATATCACGAGTAAAGAGCTGCTCCCCAAAAAGGGTATCACGACTATACGGTGGTTACCGCCTTTTACATTCCTCCTGGCAATGGTCTGCGCGATTCTATTGTTGGATGCGGTGTTACCTTTAGCAGGGTTCTGGTTTCATACAGCGCTGTTCGCAAATGGTGGAGCATGGACGCTTCTTCCGACTCACCTGCTTTTTCCTGGTTGGAGCGTTACATCTTCATTGACCAGTGACCATCCAATGCCTCCCCCTTTGACACTAAGTTGGCTAGAGGTACCTTTGCTTTTAGCTGCTCTTTTCTTCGTTTTTCTCGTGTATTTGTTTGCTCTGCGCCGCCTGCCCCGGCATATTACTAGCTTTCGCTATATCTTATACTCCACACTTTTGCTGGGATTTCTGTGTACGCTTATTCCAGTTGTTACCTCTCCTGATATATTTTCATACATCAGTTACGCCCGTATAGGAGTGATCTACCATCTCAATCCTTTGACAACACTACCAACCGCTATCAGCACTGATCCAGTGTATATCAATCTCTACTGGAACAATCAACCCTCGGCATATGGACCATCATGGGTCGCTATTTCCAGCCTATTACAATGGATGACGCTGCTTTTTGGCCAGCAATCGCTTGTACCAATGGTCATAGCGCTGCGTTTTTTCGGACTGATCTCCCACCTTTGCTCAACACTGCTTATCTGGTCGATTGCAGGACACATGCAACGGCTGCAAGGGCGGGTTTCAATACAAAAGCGCATACTGGCAACCCTCGCTTTTGCCTGGAATCCCTTGCTGCTCTTTGAGGCCTGCGTCAATGCCCACAATGATGCTGCGCTGCTGCTTTTCATTTTGCTAGCGACCTGGTGCCTCTTACCGGGGAAGCGTCGAATACATGGATATCTGTCGGCCATGCTTCTATTCGCCCTGGCGACGTGCCTCAAATTAAATGCCGTACTGCTGCTCCCCTTCTTTCTCATATTTATTTGGAAGCAAGAGACTCCTGAGACAAACACACTTATGGGATTGCCGCTTGCCCGCACGCTAGTGGCAGCGCTAACCTATGCCGGTACCGTCATTCTGCTGTACGCGCCATTCTGGCAACATGGAGATATACTGCGTGTCTTGCAAATGAACCCTACAACCTCACGCGCTATCAATACATTGCCGGAATTTTTCAGTCAACTTTTTAACAGTATCGCGGGCGCGTTGGGTTATCCAACTGCCCCGCAGAACGGCTCAGTCGCAGAGAGTGTTGCGCATACGTTGAGTACAGGTATGTTCGTCATTCTTTATGGAACGCTCTGCTGGCAAGCGATGGTGAGAGCGCATGCAATGAGGTCACTACCGAGCCTGGTACGTTGGCTGTCATTGGCCTGGCTGCTTTATTGCTGTATTGGAACGCCCTGGTTCTGGCCATGGTATACCGTCACATTATTTGGGCTTTATGCATTGGTTGAAGCCACCAATGAGGATGGCAGTATCTTGTCTGGCATGTTAAGGCTGCCCTTTGCGGCTTATCTCCTTGCTTTCAGTATGCTCAGTCTTTATTGCTTCTATGCCTGGGGGCCTCATAGTAGCTTCATTCCAGGACTACCGGGGTTTCAGTGGGCATACCTGCGCGGACTCTGGGCCTGGGCTATTCCACTGCTCGCCATACGGTGGCCGCTCCACCCAATGTCCAGGCAAAGGTATCGGAGATCAAAGCGTGAACTTATCGAGCAGTGCAAGGAAGAGCCTCTCACTGGCCCTACCCACTAAAGCCCACAACATCTGAACCGCCTTGAGACACATTGTGGAAGTTAAAGTACATGGGCCGTTCGGCCACAATAGTGCCGTTGACCGCCTGTACAGCCAGGGACACAGCATAACCTGCGCGGATATTAGCCTGGGCAATAGGCTGAACCAGGTTATTGATATTCAGAGTCACCCGTGTCTGAGGCCCGACTGTTACGACCTGCTCAGTTGTGAAACCGTTCGCCAGGTACAATCTAACCACCACATCCTGGCTCGTCGTATTGGGATTTTGCAAGCAGAGGAACTCTGAAAACCCTGGACCAGTAAAGCCCTCGGAGAAGCTATAGGAGGATTTCGCAGGCCCGGTCAAACCAATGACGTCGGTTCCACCGGAGATCACTCCGTTATAACGGAAATATTCCTGTCGCTGGGCCACAATCGGTGTATCAGAACTGACCTCAGTAGAGACGTCAGGTGTACTCTGCGCAAAGCTGGCTGAAGCCCTGTTGACGTCGAAGAAGTATTGAGACTGTGGAGCGACAGTGACGGTGGTGGGGTTGGTAACGCCATTGCTGTATTCCAAATTGACGGTCACATTAGCTGTCGCGCTGCTATCGAAGTTCGATAGCACAAGGTACTCGTGAAAATTCGTACCGGTGAAACCTTCAGCAAAGAGCCAGTCTTTGCCCGGGGATCGCGTGCCAACGACAGTGGCTGCTCCAGTGACAGGCCCATTAATATTGGAGCGGGATGTGCTGAAATAGGTCGGGCGCTCAACCACGATGGGCTGATCCGAGTGGACATATACCGCGCTCGTCTGGTTGATACCCAGTGACATAGGGGATGTCGTACCACGCCGCCCGGCAGGAACATTGATCGTTTTCCCTGCAATTTGTTTTCCACCAGCTATGTAGCTGACCGTCACATTGGCGTTTTTGCCTCCTGGAGGATTGAGTATAGTGATATAGCTGGAAAAGTTCCGCTGGGCCTCGACATCGGCAAAGTAGAAATCCTGCCCGAGTTGTGTCGCTCCTAATGCATCGGTACCACTACTGATGCCGTTGAAGGTAAAATACATGGGACGTTCGGCTACAACCCCTACACCATTCAAGGACGTGACGATCATCGCTACAGCACGCCCGTAAGCCGCGTTGGCATCGTTATGTACGTCAGTATTGACATTGATAGTTGCCCGGCTCTGCGGAGAGACGGTGTAGGTGTGTACGATAATTGAACCCTGATTAACAGCAAAGAGATATTTTACTTGCACCAGCGCCGAATGTTTTGCATCAGGGTTTTGCAGAGTCAGAAACTCCTGAAATTTCCCGCCGACGCACCCTTCGGCAAAATACCAGGCAGTACTGACCGGCGTTGTACGAGTTAAGCCACCCAGGCTCAGAGTTAACAGGCTATTCGTCAGGTTTAAGGCGCTGAAGGAACCGAGGCCCGTCGCCAGGTCATACATACTTGACGTGGGGTATGTGCCATTGTTGCCGACGTAATCATTGTTGTTCACGGCTCCTGAAACGGACATGACATCGTGAAAGGACGCGGAATAAGACGTTCCTGCAACACCATGGCTTATGGCGTAGAGGCTGGGATTAAGAAACCCAAGTTGATAACCATGTGCGTTGCGGGCAGTTTCGTTTGCCAGTGCGACCATCGCGGCCCAAACTGGCGCGGCCGCTGATGTGCCTCCTATGACGCGCCAACCACCACCAGCGCAGCCACCCACGCTGCAATAGACATCATAGCCCGTTTGAGGATCGGCATTGATGGAGACATCGGGCACTTCGCGGAAACCGGTGGAGTAAGCATTAGCCACGCCGGGTCCCTGCTGCCAGGACGGCTTATTCCACACTTTGCTCAATCCGCCACCGCTGGCACCATTTTTTAGCGCACGGTCATTCCAAACTTGTTCAAATTGATAGGTGTTATCAGGGTTGATGTTGAGCGTGGTTCCTCCTACGCTCGTCACATACGGCTGGGAGGCCGGGTCGTCAACGGCTGGATTGGTATTGGCGCCCGTCTGTGGATTATAACACCCGTTGGCGCCGAGATCGCCGCTGGCCGCCAGAATGGTCTGACCCTGGGCGGCGGCAGCTTGAAAAAAGATATTCTCTTGCTGAATTTCGTTGGCTATGCCAGCCGCTTCTTCACAAAAGACCCAACTGGTACTTACAACGGGAGTGGCATCATTGACGATTTGCGCCCAGGCATCGTTATAAGCTGCGATAGAGTTAATGGAAGCTTCATAGACGCGCAGCGAGGCGAGACGAGGCGCCAGTCCCAGCACCATCTCCATATCGAGTTCAACCTCAGCGGCGTTTGCGCCCGCAACTCCATTGAAGCCATCTATATGAATAGCCTGTATTTTTGTATTCTTGCCGCCAAAACAGGACGCGTAGAGGGCGATATCGTTGGGCGAGTAGCCATCCAACTCAAGCAGACCCACAGTTTGCCCCTCGCCAAGCGAACCGCTGTTATAGAGTTTGGTGAAATCATAAGCCGTGGCAATTTGGGGAGGTGTATAGGATGTAGGCACAGTCGCCGCTCCTGGTTGGGGGCAGCTTATATTGGAAGAGGCGTATGGTCTGGTCAGCGAGAGATTAGCCTGACCGCTAGCCAGTGGCGCGCGGCCATACTGAACGAGATTATCAAGGCCCGTAATTGATACAACGAATGGCGCCAGCGAAGCAGGGAGAGAGGGAGCCCCCGAGTTGGCAAAAAAGTGTTGCCCAGATTGTCCTTGATAGTTATTGATATGCACATGAAAGGCTTGCTCTGCCTGTCCGACCGTGCCAAGAGCGTCAACGACGAGGTGATTGGGATAGGTGGCGGTGATAATGAATTCTTGCGAGCGTAGAAAGTTCATTACTGCCGCTTCACTTGACGGTAAGGGTGCGTAAAGTTTCAAGAAGTCGGCGGCGCTCAAATACTGATGAAAAAGAGGAGATTGGGGAGTAGTGATTTGTTGCAGATAGGAGGTGAGGCCATCCTGGTCGCGCAGGTTCAGACCGACGGCAATAGAGATTGGCTGATCGGTGGCGGCGGGCTCCAGCAGCTTACTGCTATGAGTATAGGTGGCAATGCTACTGGACAAGGATATGCGTCCGGAGGCGGGAGTCGCGTGGGTAAATGGCGATTTTACATTCAAAAAGATGGTTCCGATAACAATGACGCAAAGTAGAGGGACTAGAACAATGGGATATACACTACGAAGCTTCATACAAAAATCCTTCTCTCACCTATCTATCACTTCTGAGGCATGGTAACCCTACCGAAGTTGCTCTCATTAGATATAACGCATGACAACGGCATTTGGGGGGATTTTGGGCACGGAAATGTTGCTATAAAAGAAATAAGAAATAAAGTCATGTACCTTGAGAATTGAGAAAAGTTGCAGTGATGCTACCGAATCAGGTTCTTGATGGTCTCGTCAATTTTCGGACCATATCAAGCAATGCGCGCACATGAAACGGCTTGGCAATGATATGCTCTACGCCCAAAGAGGAGATGTCAATATCCACAGCTTTTGCGGTAATTAAAATGATTACCGGCAAGGGGTGGTTGGCCTCCCACTGCGCATGGAGTTTCGAAAGGAACGTCTGGCCATCCATACCCGGCATCGCCAGGTCCAGGAGGATGACATCGGGATAGCGCCCTTGACGGGAGGCATTATCCATCCATGCTAAAGCTTCGTACCCCTCAGCCGCTTCTGCCGGCTCACACCCATCAAGCTCGAGCGCCCAGGAAACCATATCCCGAAGGGCAGGATTGTCATCCACGACCAGAACAATCGGATGGCGACCTTCATGATTGTTTTTCTGCTGGCTCATGTTGCACCCACGCTATATTCCTCCACGGCACAAAAGTGGACCTTCTCAATGGCCTCCCAATTTACCACAATTCACTGCTGAGAAAGCCGCTGATAGCTTGATGGAAAGACTCTGGCTGTTCCAGGTTTGATAGATGACCGGCATAAGGAATTACGACATACTGGGCATTGGGTATGCGCGCGGCATAATCTCGCGCCACTGAGGGAGGAGTTAAGATATCGTGCTCACCGACGATCACCAGCGTTGGGCAGGCGATACCGACCAGCAGATCAGTTGAATCGGCACGTTGCGCCATGCCACGAGAGGCCGCTGCAATGCCCTGAGGAGTGGCAGCCTCGATCATACGGCGGATGCGCGACTCCACCTCAGGATGATGCTGGCGGGTTTCTTCCGAGAGCAATCTCGGCAACTGAAGATCGGCAATTGCTCCCGTGCCCTGCGTCTCGGCAAGTTGTGCCACATTTTCCCGGTTCACCTTTGCTTCATCGGTGTCTGCACCGGGACGAGTATCAGCCAGGATCAAGCCTTTTACGCGTTGAGGATATTTGCGTAGAAAAGCGAAGGCGGCATAACCGCCCATTGAAAGCCCGCAAAGAATGGCGGTTTGCATCCCCAGCGCATCCATCAGGCCAGCCACGTCGTCGGCAAACTGTTCCATGGTGGAGATGCCAGGGGTGATATCACTCTCGCCAAAGCCACGCCAGTCCGGGGCAACAAGGCGAAAATGCCCATCCGGCAGAAGCGCATTCAACTCTCCACTCCACATACTTCTATTGAGGGGGAAAGCATGCAGGAAGAGGAGGGGCTGTCCGATGCCATGGTCATCATAGGCGATGTTGATACCGTTGACGTATGCTCTCATAAATCTCCCACTTCCAGCTTACTGTATTTGTTCTGGCATACCGGCAGCCCCGTCAGCTTGTTCGTGAGCATGGTATGAACTGCGCACGAAGGGGCCCGATTCCACGTGGCGAAACCCCATCTTCTTGCCTTCGGCCTTTAAGGCGGCGAATTCCTCGAGCGGAACGTAGCGTTGAATAGGCAGGTGATTAAACGATGGGCGGAGATATTGCCCAATGGTCAAGATATCGACTTTGTGTTCGTGCAGGTCGCGCATGACCTCGATAATCTCATCCCAGGTCTCGCCTAAACCCAACATGAAACCAGACTTTGTGGGGGCAGCGGGATTCATCTCCTTGGCCCACTGTAAGACCTGCAGGGAACGCCGGTAGATGGCCTGGGGGCGCACGCGTTTGTAGAGCCTGGGAACAGTCTCTACATTGTGGTTATAGACATCGGGTTTGGCGGCAATGACGACCTGCAGCGCTTCGTAGACGCCTTTGAAGTCGGGAGTGAGGACTTCCACCCGGCAGTCCGGGTTCAGTCGACGGATCCAACGAATGGTGGAGGCGAAGACGGCGGCCCCACCGTCCTTCAATTCGTCGCGGTTGACGGAGGTGACCACGGCATGGCGCAAACCCATAGTCTGTACAGCCTCGGCAACACGTTTTGGCTCTTCCCAATCCAGGCCAATGGGGCGGCCTGTATCAATGGCGCAGAAGCCGCAACTACGCGTACAGACGCTGCCAAGGATCATAAAAGTGGCGGTTTTGTGGCCCCAGCATTCGCCAATATTGGGGCAGCGCGCCTCCTCACAAACGGTGTGCAGAGCTTTGCTACGCATCAAGTGCTTGAGGCCCTCGTAGTTTTCGCCCTTTGGCGGTCGTACTCGCAGCCATTCTGGACGGCGCTCTGGGATGGTGGTTGTCATTTTGGTTTCCCTTAGTATACGTCTATTTCTTTGCCGTAGCTCTGTAGTTTTGTACGGACAGCTTGCAGGAAGCCGCCGGCACCCGCGCCATCCAGGATGCGATGATCGAAGGAGAGGCACAGGTACATCATGGAACGCACAGCTATAGCGTCGTCTTCGATAACTACTGGCCGCTTGACTACGGCATCCATGCTCAGAATGCCGGCATGCGGCTGATTGATAATCGGTACTGAGATTATTGTACCAAATGTTCCGGGATTATTCACCACGAAGGTGCTATTTTGCACGTCCTGGATGGTGAGCTTATTGGCGCGGGCTCGCTGGGCAACGGCGTTGATTTGCTTTGCCAAGCCAGCCAGGGTGTACTGATCGGCATCATAAAGGGTTGGCACTACTAAACCGGCGTCGGTGGCAACGGCAATACCGAGGTTGATACGCTTCTTGACGATGATCTTATTGTCTTCGGTCCAGCTTGAATTCATCAGGGGGAATTTGCGTATGCCTTCGCAGACGGCCTTCATGACAAAGGGAACATAGCTGATACTGTAGCCCTCACGCCGTTTGAAGTCTTCCTTGTTCTTCTCCAACCACCTGGCGATGTTGGTCATATCGACCTCGACAACGGTGGTGGCATGAGGCGAGGTACGCTTGCTGCGCACCATGTGCTCGGCGATAGCGAGACGCATGCGGTCTGGTGTGATGATTTCCACGTCTCCACCGGCTGTTGTAATAGCCGGCGTTGGCGATGGGGCGGAGGGCGCGGATACAGGAGCGGAGGGCGCAGCATATTGGGCCCCGATGGGAGCTGGTTGCGGTATCGATGTCGTTTGCGGCGGCGGGAGGTAGGATGGCGCAGAGGAGACGGCGACGGGCGCGGCCTGGCGCTGCTCAACGTAGGCGAGGATGTCTTCTTTGCGTACGCGCCCTCCAGTGCCAGTTCCAGCGACCTGGTTCAGGTCGATGTCATGTTCACGCGCCAGGCGGCGGGCAAGAGGAGAGATGCGCTGGCGCTCTTCCTCATTCCTGCGCTGGGCGGTAGTAGCTGAACCAACTCCATTGCCTGAGCTGATCTCTCTGGTCACCATGACAGGGGTAGTGGCCTGCGCTACACTTTTTACCGGAGCAGCATCGGGTCCAGGCGCGGCCTGTGCGGGTTGGGATACTGAGACGTCGGCGTTCTCTTCGATGAGGGCGATGTCTACGCCTACGGCGACGGTTTCGTCCGTTTTGACCAGTATTTTTGCAAGACGGCCCGCGACGGGCGATGGGAGCTCGGCGTTTATTTTATCGGTGATGATTTCGGCGAGTGATTCGTCTTTTTCGACCCATTCGCCTTCTTTTTTGAGCCAGGAGCCGATGGTTCCTTCTGCGACTGATTCGCCCAGGCGTGGCATTTTTACCGGCGTTGGCATGTGTAACTCCTTTGTATTACATGTTTTGGTTTTGACAACCACGAGCGATCATTCATTGACACATTCCCTATTAGTACGCGGCGAGTTGGCGAGCCGCAGTGAGTATTTTTTCGGCATTGGGAAGATAGGCGGCCTCCAAGGGCGGCGCGTATGGGAATGGGACGTCGGGCGCGGCTACGCGTGTGATCGGGCCATCGAGGTATTCGAAGAGATCTTCGGCCAGGATGGCGGACAGCTCGGCGCCGATGCCGCCGGTGAGAGTGTCCTCGTGTACGATTAGTACTTTGTTGGTGCGCCTGACCGATTCCAGGATGGCTTCGCGGTCGAGCGGCGTGAGGCTGCGCAGGTCGATGATTTCGATCTCCAGGTCGTCCTCCTCCTCAAGGGTCTGAGCGGCTTTCAGGCACTGGTGCACCATAGCGCCGTAGGTGAGGACGGTCATGTCTTCACCTTCACGGCGAGTGATGGCTTTGCCGAGGGGGACGATATAATCTTCCTCGGGCAGTTCTTCACGCAACTCGGGCAGGCGATAGAGCAGCTTGTGCTCCAGGTAGAGGACGGGATTATTATCACGAATGGCGGCTTTGAGCAATCCCTTGGCGTCATAGGTGGTCGATGGAACGACGACTTTGATGCCGGGTGTATGGAAGAACCATGCCTCGGGGCTGGCCGAATGGAACGGGCCGCCCTTGGTGCCGCCGCCGGAGGGGCCGCGAATGACCATTGGTACGGGCATTCCAGAGCGCCAGTACATTTTGCTGGCCATGTTGATGATCTGGTCGAAGCCGCAGGTGATGAAGTCGATGAACTGCATCTCGGCGATGGGACGCATGCCCATGAGGGCGGCGCCAACGGCGGAACCGATGATGGCGGCCTCGGCCATGGGCGTATCGATGACCCGTTCGGGGCCGAACTCTTCAAGCAGACCAGCGTTGACTTTGAATGCTCCGCCGTAGGTTCCCACATCTTCGCCCAGGAGGAAGACGGACTCGTCGCGCCGCATCTCTTCACGTATAGCCTGGCCTATTGCCTCTAAATATGTGACTGCGCTCATCGTCGTCCAACCTCCTCGGGTGTAGTGATTGTGGCCGCTGCCACGGTAGTGAAGGGCTTGCCGGTACGGGTGTCCAGGGCGTTGACGTAGCGCGGGTCTCCGGCGCCAGGCTCACCGACAATGGAGATAGGTCCATCCGGAGCAAACAGATAATCTGCTACAGTCATGGCATCGGGGGCTGGGCTTTCTTCAGCATAAGTTACAGCATCGCTGACGGTTGCTTTGACTTTCGCTTCGATCTCGGCCCTGTCGGCCTCTGTCAAGATGTTCTCCCTGGTAAGATAGGCCTCGAAGCGCGGGATGGGGTCTTTGGCCAACCACTCGTCGCGCAGTTCTTTGGGCACGTAATCGGCTTTATCGGCCTCAGAGTGTCCCCGGACGCGGAAGGTTTTGCATTCGACAAGGGCAGGGCCTTTGCCGCTGCGCGCGTGCTCGCCCGCATGCTCAACCGCCGCGATGACCGCCAGTACATCGTTGCCATCGACGTTCTCGCCGGGCATACCATAGGCCAGGGCGCGATCAGAGAGATTCTGGATGGCGAACTGTTTGTAGGTAGGGGTCGAGTAGGCGTAGCCGTTATTTTCGACGACGAAGACGATGGGAAGCTTCTGGACGGATGCAAAGTTGAGCGCTTCGTGGAATGGCCCGGTATTGGTGGCGCCATCGCCACAGGAAGCCAATACGATGGTTGAGCGCTTGCGCATCTTCATGGTCAGGGCGATGCCACAAGCGACGGGCAGCGATTCGCCCAACATACTGATCGAAGGCACGATACCGTGATGTATATCGCCGATATGCAATTGTCCGTCTCGCCCAAGAGTGGGAGAGTTGCCGCGAGCAAGCCACTGACACATCACCGCGCGGGGCGAGCTGCCTCGTACAAGATGCATCCCCAGATCACGATGCTGCGGTACGATGCAGTCACCATCGCGCAACGTCATTGCTGCTCCGACGGTTGTGGCCTCATGTCCCTGCGCTGTGTAGACGCCGCCGACGATACGCCCCTGTAAAAAGAGGGTGCGGGTGCGGTCTTCTATAGCTCGGGTGAGGCGCATAAAATAGTAGATCTGTGTAAGTGTTTCTGAGTTCATTCTTTCTCTATCATTTACGCTTCAAAGCTTGTTTCATGTACAGGCATCATACCACATCGCACAAAATTTTGTCGTCGAGGTGCATAAAAGCAGTGGAGGTTTCTGAGGCGATTATGGAATATCTTTCATCCATAAAGCATCTGGCAACAGGTTCACAAGAAAACTACAAGCAGCACCTAACGGTGTTTGCCGACTGGTGTTCCATGCAAGGAATAACGCTTGAGCACATCACTCATCGCCGGATCCAAGAATTC
>JBGQJX010000060.1:0-13593 GCA_041499255.1 Ktedonobacteraceae bacterium
AGGACATCGAACGGCAGCGCCCAATAAGCAACAATCACCAACCCTGCCAACGTAACAAACAATTTGTTCAAAGCCGCATTGTTCACGTCCCTACTATGATCACGTCCATGGTAGGGGCGATCCCTTGTGGTCGCCCGGTTGCCGTTGGTCGTTCGCTCGATTGTGTTGCTGGATGTGGAACCAGAAATACGTCGCGATAACCATCCCACAACCCGCCAAACCTGCCCAATAGCAGCTTTTAACAGCAGCCCACCCCCCAAAACGATCAGTGAAAAGCCCAGCGAGAAAAATGCGATCTGCAATTTCTCCAATCCCAGTTGCATCAGCCAGTAGCCGGCCAGTAGTGGCAAAAAGCCCAATAGGATGAGTGAACGAAGTAGATCAATCAGCGCATCAGGGATCTGTTCGAGGAAAATGCGCCGCAGCTTGAAGGGCTTTCGTACCATAGCTGGCAATTTCAATAGGCGCAGGCAAGTCTCACCCAGGGAAAGCCTGTTCTGCGTCTGTTCGGGGAGATCGCGCATGGCCTCTATCACCGTCATGCGGCTGACCAGCCAGGAAGAGGCCGCGACGGAACAGAACGTGAAGATGACGCCCAGGCAATAGGTAATAACCAGGCTATGTGGTTGCAGAGTCAATTTGAGTGGGAAGTTAAAACGCGCCAGTATCGGTCCAAGGATGAGCACAAGCAGTATTCCCAGGCCGATGCCCAGGCCAAGGCCAAAGAATGAGGCCAGGAGATCATAGACAGTTCCCTCGAAGAGAAACATCAGCACCAGGTGGCGGCGCTGCACGCCAATGGCCCTGGCCATGCCCATTTCTACGCGGCGTTCAGCAGCCAGGAGGACAAAAATAAGGAAGATCAAGAGCAGGCCGATTGCCAGGGCGAAAAGAGAAAAGAGCGCAAAGACGCGGGAGAAAAGATCCTCCGCTTTCTGCGAATTTTGCACGCCCTGTTGTTTCACCTGGATAACATGCACATCTCCTGGAATCCACCGCCGCAGGCTCTGCGTCACGCGATCCGAAAGCTCGACGCCATTGGCTCCGCGATTGGCAATATATACTTGCGTAATATCATCATTGCGTTGTTCGATGTCGCGGAAAAATTGGATATTGCTCAGGAGATATGGTTGTTGGCCGACAAGACCTCCATCCCCAACGATGGCCGCGACATGTACCTGGTAACGCCGCCCCGGCCAGCGTTTGGAATAGAGAAATATGTCGTCACCTGCATGGGCATTGAGCAGCACGGCGGCAGTGTGGTTAAGGTAGACCTCGTTTGCGCCCAACGCGGCAATGGTGAGGTGACCTCTACCATTGTCGTTTTGCATTCCTCCAAAGCCCTGTTCGCTGCCAGGAATGATGGCCAGCGCTGTGACCTTTGAGCGCACCTGTCGCGACGTGCTATCCGCCACGAGCAAATCGTGCTCGACCATCGCTGCTCCCACCGCCGCGATATCGGCTTGTTGGCTGGCGAGGGATTTGATTTGATAATACACCCCATCCGAAAAAAAACCTAATGCTCCGTGACCGCCCTCGATTGTTTCATCAACGCTGCCCAGGTTATAGACTGCCACCGTTTGTACCGCCGTGGTAATGACATCTCCAGTAGCCAGCACGCTGGAGAGCAGCGTGGTAGAGAGCATTAGCGCGAAAATGATCAACCACATCTGGGTGCGGCGCCGCGGAATATTGCGTACGCCAATCCTGAAAAAGACGGCATTGCCGAGCGCCAGCAGGACCACTACGCCGATAATCGCCAGCGTCGCGGCCAGGAGTACTGTTGTGAGCGTATCGATTGGAATGCCAAAAAGATGTGTCATATTTTCCCGCGGCTAAGACAAAGCCTGGTCAAAGAGCAGCGCGATTTGCGTATAACCAAGTGTGCTGGGGTGCAGCCCATCATTACTAATATACTCTGGGTGGTTACGCAGTGCGCGCCATTGCCGGTACAGGTCTACCAGGATGGCATGGTGTCGCTTTACGATGGACGCAATAGCGCTGTTATAAGCCTGGATTTGTGTGTAGAGCTGGGGATCATCCGCGCTGAAGTAGGGCAGCAGCGTGAGGTCTGGCACATTGGCGACAGCGATGCGCGCATGCCGTGTTCCTGCTTGTAAACGGCTCAATAAGAGATCAAGGTCGCGCGAGTAGCTATCGAGAGGGACATTACTGGCCAGGTCGTTCACAGCCAACCAGACAGTCACCAGGTCAGGATGAGCATCGAGCGCCACCGGGACTTCGACGTTCAGTGCCTGGTGTAGTGAAATGCCTGGGATACCCAGGTTGACAAGATGAATGCCCGAACCCAACGTTGTAGCCAGGTCTGCCGGCCAATTTTCTGTCTGTGGATCTTCGGCGCCAACGCCAAAAGTATCCGAGGCTCCAATGGCTACATAGGTCAGCCGCGCCTTTGGAGCCTGTTGCACCAGCAGGCGTGATCCAGTACTCCCATCGGAGGAAGCATTGCAGCTCACTAAAAAGGCAACAACAAAACAAAGCGCGATAGCCGAGAGCATCGCTCTCTTCCACGCGCCACTTTTGTCGTGTACCGGCACGACAGCCAGACATCTCAGTTGAAAGGGATCAGCGAACCAATGCACTGAATAAAGAAACGAGGGAGAAGAGTACCACAAAGACGATAGTCAAATTGAATACCAAACGCTCTACCCCACGTCGAGTCTTAAACACCGAACCGGCGCTACTGCCACCAAAAGCACTACCCAATCCTGCTCCGCGCACCTGCAACAGGATGAAGATAATGACGGTTATGCAGAGTATGATCTGTATTACTCGGATTGCTGGAAGCCACTGGGCCAAGAGAAAATCCTCACTTTCGTGAATTACCTATCACTATTGTTTCCGCGAGATTATACCATAGAGTCCAACAGAAGTCGAGAAAAAATCCCATCTTGCTTTGCAAATTGCTGCATTGCGATGAGTAGGAAACCGATTCATCGGGTCCAATAGGCATCACCCGAAGAAAAGCCCATCACATGCGGGAGGAGCGCTGGCGCGACAGGAGGACAGCGCGGTCATGCTGAGCGCAGGGAAGCATCTCGAGGGCCATGGAGAGAGACCCTTCGCTGCGGCTCAGGGTGACACCCGGGGGAGCAGCAGGAGGACGATGCTGTCATGCTGAGCACATTCGCTACGCTCAGTGTATACTCCGCGAAGCATCTCGATGGCTGGCAGGAGAGACCCTTCGCTGCGGCTCAGGGTGACAGGGGAGTTGGGAGTGCTGTCATGGGGAGCGAAGGGAGGTATCTGGAGGCCGAGGGCATCATGAACCGGTGTCTTAAGTTGATGCTCATTGAAACCGATTCATCGCGTCCCAGATGGGCACACGCTGGACATCATGCATGCGCCTTCTCATGACAGTTCGGGCATAATACGACAAAATGCTCTGGATTGTAGCGATCAAGCACATTGCGAGCAATAGATACGGTGTGCAGCTGCAAGGCGACACAATGCTGGCCGCACTCTGGGCACGTAAAACTTGCTTGCTCACTCAGCGTTGTCTTCAAACGGCGCATTTGTGTTATATGGATGGCATCAAGGCTGACATGAAAGAGAAAGCCTGCCAGAATCAGCCACAAAATTCTTGAGCGCGTCCAGGCAGCAACGACAAGAAGCGCGCCCAGCACAATTGGCTGGTGGAAGAGTCGCTGCTGCTGCAATTGTGGTGGATCTGCTTGCTGAAAGTAGCGTACCGCCTCCCGTAAACTCAGCGTACCGTGTGTAATCGCGTGCCACAGGTAATGGTCAACATCGATGCCAATGCTAGCCACGAAAGGAATCCACGCATCTTGTTTCAGCCACGGCAGCGCAACAAGCGCCGCCACCCCCGATAATTTTATATGTTCCTGTATGCGCATATCTTATTGCCTATCTATGGGTATGGGTATTGCTCGATTTCCGCGGGAGCCCTTTGAAAGATCATTGCTCACACATCAGACAATATATTCAATACAAGCGGGTCAAGGTCAGATGTGTGCTATCCCGAGAGGTAGCGCCGGTACTCGGGATGGGGTCCCTGGTATTCCGGGGTTGTGTGTTCAGCAAAGATAATCGTCTTGATATTGCCTCGAACGGTGAAGTCGGCGACCACCCGCAGCCAACGCGGGGAGAGCAACGCTACCAGGTCATTGAGAATGGTGTTAGCGGCTGCTTCGTGGCTGATTTGCCGGTTGCGATATTTATTGATGTAGAGTTTGAGGCTCTTGAGCTCCACGACCTGCTGATCTGGTACGTAATCGACCGTAATGGTGGCAAAATCAGGGAAGCCGGACCTGGGACAGAGGCAGGTGAATTCGGGAATCTCCAGGTGTACGACGTAATCCCTCTCCGGGTGGGCGTTGGGCCAGATTTCGAGCTGGCTCTTCACGATTTCTTCTATCCCATATCGGCCTGGGATGCGGTCTTGTTGTTCATCCATGGTATGTTCTCTCCAATTGGGTTACAGAACTTTTGAGAAAGCGGCAAGTGTGTATCCTCGTGCCGTTTCTTCTCTCTCCATTTTCTTTTGTATTTTCATTATCAAGAAATCTGTCCCAGCTATAATTGGTAGAAAGTTGGTAGTATTTTATACCCACCGTCTTCTTCCCCAGATAATCACATGTAGTTGTGGTAAGATCCGTACATGGTAGTTATTCCAAAAAGGATCATGTACGCGTTCGGCAAGACGTTCTAGTGCCGCGGGATAATCTGGGATCGCGGTATCACCTTCAGGTTGCAGGATAATGGGAAGCTTATTCTCTGCAAACATAGGATACTTACAGAGCAATGAACGGAGGAGTTGCTCATCTTGATCGTCTCGTATCACGAACTTCCATTGCTGCTGATCTGGCCGCAGCGTTGCGAGAAATCGCTCAATAATTGGATAGCGGAGGTAATGCTCGCCTGCACTGGAGAGCTTTGGCGATAAACTCCAGAGGTTAATTAGAGGGATTACTTCCGCAGGAAAGATTGTTGTGTTGGTCTCGATTGTGAGATGATGGCCTTGATCTTGAAGAAGTTGTGCGAGTTGGGCTAAATCCTTTTGTAACGTTGGTTCACCTCCGGTCAGTACAACATGTTGAGCACCAAGAACGTGAACTTGTTCCGCTATTTCTTGTGCCGAAATGGACTCCCATGTGCCACCTTCGCGTACACTCCATGAATATTTTGTGTCACACCAGGAGCAGCGTAGGTTGCAGGCAAAGAAGCGCACAAATGTCGTTGGAACCCCTATCAAGGCGCCTTCTCCCTGTACGGAGCGATAGATTTCCATTACATTCATCTAGTCACGCTCCGCCCTGGTGATTTCGACATAGCCACTTTCAGTTTCCCAGAGCCGAATACGATAAAGTAGCTCCTGAGAAAGACCATGATGTATGAGTTCACTCCATATCCAGTGCGCGAGATTTTCGGCTGTCGTATGGATTTCTGTAACCTCGTTTAAGTCGCGGTGGTCCAGTCGCTCTATCACCGAATTTTTCACGATACTTGAAAGATCGCCAAAATCCATCACCATGCCGTGATCAGATGCACCAGGCATATCCTTAATAGGGCCACGGATGGTCACCTCTAGCCGATATGAATGACCATGTAAATGAGCGCATTTTCCCCTGTGTCCCGGCAGGTGATGTGCTGACTCAAAATGAAAGATTTTAGTGACAACTCCATACCTCATTAACCCTCTCCTCCTCGCCATAGCAATTATGCGTGTGCTAAAGTATTACAATTGGTACGATGATAGATATGCTCAATCGCCTTTTCCTTCATATTCTGTCGGATCAGGGATACCAGCAAGCTCGAAAGCTTCTTTCCTCTCAAAGCAGGTACCGCAGGTGCCGCAATGTCTCTCCCCACCTTTGTAGCAACTCCACGTATCAGCATAGGGTACCTGCAAGGTCGTACCAAGCTGGACAATTTGATGCTTGCCAAGATGCATGAAAGGGGCTTCAAGTCGCAGGTATGGATCTCCAAATCCTTCGATAGCAAGCCGTTGCATGGCATCAAATGCAGTAATGAATTCAGGGCGACAATCCGGATAAATAAAGTGGTCGCCAGCATGGACACCTATGGCGACTACCTGAGCTTTCTCAGCGACCGCAACCGCGTATCCTACTGAGAGCATCATGGCATTGCGATTGGGCACGACCGTGATCGCCATAGTGGGAGCCGCGTAGTGACCGTCTGGGACGGGAATAGTATCTGTAAGAGCTGAGCCTTTGAGAAACCGGCCGAGACTGCTGAGATCAACTATGTCGAATGCCGCGTTGAGTCGCTTCGCACAACGTTCGGCGTAAGCTAACTCTTTCTTATGACGTTGTCCATAGTCGAAAGATAACAAATGTAATTCATAGCCTTCAGCATGTAAAAGGTAGGCTAGTGTGATGCTATCTAGACCGCCGCTCACTATAGCAATAGCTTTTGGCATGTGGAAATATCTCCTCTGGTGATTGTCATTTTGAAACCTGTCCTATTTGATGTAAGTTTATCACAGAAGAGAATGTGACAAAACTATATAATTTGCAGTAGTGAAAACGAAATACGAAATATTGCTTTTTTCTTTAAAATATCGTATACTTGTAAAGTCTTCTACTTCTTCTCATAAGCTAGGTTCCTTGCATGAAACAGCACTCAAAGCGCCTCTTTGTGACTGCTATCTTTTATCTCTTACGCCTCCAGGCCCGGCGAACAAGCACCTATTTTCTGTCACGGCGCCAGTCGAGACAACCAGTGTTCATTGGAGCACAGAAAGTGAACAAGCAACATATGAGCAAGCAAGAATTATCAAAGCCCCCTTGCTGGGTAGCGTTGGAGGGGTTGTGATGATGGTAGACCGTTACTATGTCCAACGCCTCACCGAACAAGTTTTTTTGATCCGGGAGTGCCAGTCCGCTGACGGAAAACCAGGATCCAATGACCGCATCGTTCGATCGTTTGATATCCGCCATGATGCATACGTGTATGCCGACAGTGTGAACGATAAGCAAAGGAAGCTTGATGAACACTACGGCCACTGGGCGCAGTCCGCTATATGAGAGAATAGGGCAGCTAATACCTGTCACAAGAGGAGTTATAAGCCATGACCTACTTACGCAGAAACAGTGCTGAGGAGCAAAAAGAGGCATGCCGGAAGGCAGAACAGCTAACAGCTATATGCGAAAAACTCCATATCACACTCGATCCTATTGATTGGCAAAACTCCGGAATGCTGGCATGTGTGACAGTGAACTCTATCGAGATATCTGATCTCCTGGACCTCGGTCAACTGGATAGCGATTCCATCCTACGTCGAATTCGGATCAAACTTCTGGAACACGCTGCTCGCAAAACCATTCGCGCTCGATCAGGTCTCAGGGCCTTTATCTGGAGCCCGGTTGATGTAATTCAACCACAAGAGTTTTTGAGCCTCTGGATTCTCACCATGGAGTCTGATGAGCGCGTGGCTATAGCTGAATATATCAGAGATGGACAGCGTGTCTATGAACACTATGAATGCGATTTGAACGATGGGCAACAGCTAGCAAAGCTTTTTGGACCGGTTCATAAAGGTGAGTATCAACTTGGCGATACTGTCACAATTGAAGAGCATGATCGGAAATGCACCGGAGAGATCGTCTATATTATTCCACCAGGTAAGGCGCTCACCAGCCGTAAATATCCATCAAAGGGTTACCATACCATTTTAGGAAAAGCATACACGAACGACGTTTCATCAAGGTATATTATCGATTGCAAGGATGGTTTCCCCCACGTGGTCAGTCAGTCGCAAGTCATTAGTTAAACTGCGCCCTTCTTTCCTCCTATCACACCTCTGAAGCAGAGTTTCCTCAGAAATACCGAGCACAAAAGCATCATGAGACGCCATGAGACATAATGGTGACTTGTCTCGAAAATACCCAACTTCTATGAAGCAGTCGAGTTGATTGAAATAGAGCGATGCATCAGGAAAAAGAGCAGCATACCGCTTTCATCAATATCATAGTGGCCGCAGGCATATGCGCAAATTTGGTTATTGGCTTTGTAGGAATAGGGCAAAGGAGACGCCTTTCATGGCAGCGAAGATAGTTCATGGATATCAATCAATACATATGAATGGGCAGGAAGAGGTAACTAAAGAAGGCGAAGAGTATATCGGCTGTAGCGTGGGTATTATGGCCTTTAACGAAGAGGCCAATATTGAGCGTACTTTACGCGCTGTCCTTGACCAGCAAGGCCCATCTATGCATATTGAAGAAGTAATCGTCGTTGCCAGCGGCTGCACGGATCGCACTGTGTCAATCGTGACCAGGGTTGCAGAACAGGACGCCAGGGTGCGTTTGTGTGTGCAGGAGAAACGAGAAGGGAAAGCCTCCGCCATTAACCTGTTTCTGAAAGAGGCCAGCAGTGAGATAGCTGTCTTAATTGGCGCGGACGTCATTCCAGAGGAAGCGGCGTTTCAGAACCTGTGCGCGCCCTTCAAAAACTCCAGCATCGGCATGGTCGGCGGGCGCCCGGTGCCTGTGAACGACCCGGCAACCTTTATGGGCTATGCTGTTCACCTGCTCTGGCGCTTACACGATCGCGTCGCTCGTAACACTCCCAAGCTTGGCGAAGTCATCGCCTTCCGCAATATCATCTCAGGAATTCCCACCAATAGCGCCGTGGATGAAATCTCTATCCAGGCGCTGATTTCACAGCTCGGATATCAATTGATTTATGAACCAGGTTGTGTCATCTATAACAAAGGCCCGCTCACTATCGGCGATTTTCTCAAGCAGCGCCGCCGCATATATGCCGGACATCTCACAGTGCTGGCCCAGCAAAATTATGAAGCTTCGACTATGAAGATCAGCCCCATCGCTCGCCAGTTGATCGCGTGCCGTGACTTTACTATGAGCACGCCAAAGCAGACCATCTGGACCCTCTTCGCTGTCATGTTGGAGGCCTATGCGCGTTTGCAGGGTTACTATGATTATATGCGCAAGCGCGAGCATCACATCTGGCAAATGGTCGATTCGACGAAGGATCTGGAGGCGGGAGAGCGCAAAGTGCGGCGTATTTGCAATGCGCAGAGCGTCATCGTCTTTCGTTTCATCCTGGAAGGCGCGAAGGGCACCGATGTACACCGCGAACGCGAGGACCGTGAGGCTACCGAGGTTGCCCGCAAGCTCTTGCCGTATTTGCGCACGAGGATTCGCAAAGAAGATAAACTCTCAGTCAATGGTCCTGGTATCATGACCGCGGTATTACGCGCCGAGCAGCGTGGAGCTGAGATTGTGGCGCGCCGCATCAAAGATGCTGTTGAAAGCGCCACCGTTCGCGTGGGGGTGCGCAACCGCGAGGTCAAAGTCACAGTTGCCTATAGCTCGCTCACCTTTGCTTCAAAAGCTCCCAACGGGGATGTAACCGTCAGCGGCCCTCTCGTCGATGAAGCCATGATGGCAGCCTTCATGACCAGCAGTAGTCGAGGAAACTGAAATATTTGCTATTCTCTGCTATTCTCTTGTGTCTGACCAATCCCTGTGGTACAATATAGTTCGGGCGAGGACAAAGGTCCCCGCCCGAACTTATGAGAAAAGCGAATAGTAACACATGGAAATTCTTTGGCTTGGCCACTCCTGTTTCCAGTTACGTGGCAAAAACGTTACCTTGATAACCGATCCTTTCTCTCCTCAGCCAGGTTACTCGCTGGGCAAGGTCAATGCCCCTATCGTCACCATCAGCCATGATCACAGCGGGCATAACTATGTCCAGGGCGTCGGCGGCAATCCACGGGTTGTGCGCGGACCCGGCGAGTATGAGATTAGTGATGTGCTGATTACCGGCGTAGCCTCCTACCACGATAATAAACGTGGACAGGAATTTGGACGGAACACGATCTATGTCATCCATATAGATGACCTGGTTATCTGTCACCTGGGCGACCTGGGCCATACATTGCAAGAAGAACAGTTGGAAGAAGTTGCTGATGCTGATATCCTGCTGATACCAATCGGCGGGCAAAACACCATCAATGCAACTCAGGCGGCTGAGGTGATTAGCCAGGTAGAACCGCATATTGTCATCCCGATGCATTATCACGCATCCGAGCTGGAAGGGAAGCGTGATACCCTCGATCCCCTGGACAAGTTTTGTCGCGAAATGGGGGTCGAGATGGTGAACACGCAGCCAAAACTCGTTGTCACCCGTAATAATCTGCCTGCAGAGATGCAAGTAGTCATTCTATCGCAGCGGGGCTAACACAGACTGTTCGATCAACAAAACGTGTTGGCCCCATTTTTAATTATTGCAAGTTTAAGTAGGTTGTTCAGGAGAACCTCGCAACAAGATAGCGTGTAGAGGTTCTCCTTTGTAGTGTGGCACAATACTCAATGGACAATAGCAAAGCTCCGGGCAAGGGGGTCAATATGTCAAAATATATCTTTGTAACTGGTGGTGTGGCATCTTCTGTGGGGAAGGGTATAAGCGTTGCATCGCTAGGACGTTTACTAAAAAATCGTGGGATCTCCGTCTCTATCATGAAACTGGACCCCTACATTAATGTCGATCCCGGTACAATGTCTCCCTATCAGCATGGCGAAGTTTTTGTCACGGATGATGGCGCTGAGACCGACCTCGACCTGGGTCACTACGAACGGTTTACTGATGACCCATCCTACCAGGCGAATAATGTCACCACGGGCCAGGTCTATGCCTCTGTCATTAGCAAAGAGCGTCGTGGCGAGTACCTGGGTGGCACAATCCAGGTCATCCCGCATATCACCAACGAAATTAAAGAGCGCATTCACGCTGTAGCACGGCGCTCGGACGCGGACGTGGTGATTGTGGAAGTTGGCGGCACCGTTGGCGATATCGAGGGCGAGCCATTTTTGGAGGCGATTCGCCAGATGCGTAAGGATGTTGGGCGTAACAATGTACTCTACTTGCACGTGACTCTCTTACCCTATATTGGCGCGACAAAAGAACTGAAAACCAAGCCAACGCAACATAGTGTCAAAGAGCTGCTGCGTGTCGGTATTCAACCGGACGTCATTCTCTGCCGCTCGGACTACCCCATGAACGACGAGCTGCGCGAAAAAATCGCCTTATTCTGTAATGTCGAAGCCAGGGCTGTTGTCCCGATGCTGACCGCAGAAACCATTTATGAAGTGCCTTTGATCCTGGAAGAGGCCGGGCTGGGTGAGTACATGGTACAGGAACTTGGTTTGCCGCACCGGGAGCCGCAGATGCAGGAGTGGCGTGACCTGGTAGAAAAGATTAAGCTGCCACGTCCTGAAATAACTATTGGCCTGGTTGGGAAATATGTCGAACTGCATGATGCCTACCTGTCCGTTGCCGAATCGCTGCGCCACGCCGGCTGGTATAATGGTGTGGATGTCAATATCAAATGGATCAACTCTGAAGCCCTTGACGAGATGGGCGAAGGCTATACCGAGATCCTGGAAGCTCTGGATGGCATCGTGGTACCAGGTGGCTTTGGTCACCGCGGTATCGAGGGAAAGGTAAAGGCCGCGAACTTTGCTCGTCGTATGAATAAACCGTACCTGGGACTCTGCCTGGGTATGCAAGTGGCCGTTATCGAGTTTGCTCGCAATGTGCTGGGGCTCGAAGGCGCCAACAGTACCGAATTCGATCCGCAGACTCCCTATCCCGTCATCGATCTGATGAACACACAGCGCCACGTGGCCGATAAAGGTGGTACCATGCGCCTGGGCAATTGGGTCTGCTGTCTCGCTCCCGGAACAAAGGCCTACCAGGCCTATGGTGAAGCGATCGTCTTTGAGCGCCATCGCCATCGCTATGAGTTCAACAATGAATATCGCAAGCGTATGGAGACACATGGCATGGTTGTGAGTGGTCGTTCCGCAGATAATAGCCTGGTCGAGATCATGGAACTGGCAGATCATCCCTGGTTTGTGGGATCACAGTTTCATCCAGAATTTAAGAGTCGTCCCAATCGTCCGCATCCATTGTTCCGCGATTTCATCGGGGCGAGCCTGCGTATGAAGAAAGCAACAGATGCGGCATTAGAACAGGAAGCGAGTGTGGGAACGGGGATGGGTACCCGCGTTGCCGTTGGGACGGGGGAGATGGGGGATCACGCTCATCCCTACACGGTTGCTCATCCGGACGCTCGCATAGAGAAGTAAAGCATGTTATATCTGAGTCAACTACTGGGTGCTCCTGTGGAAGACTACCAGGGAGCGCGCGCGGGGAAAATTGTTGATATTACCGTGCCAGTTGCGCAACTGGGCCGGCCTCAAGC
Source organism: Ktedonobacteraceae bacterium (assembly GCA_041499255.1). Lineage (GTDB taxonomy): Bacteria > Chloroflexota > Ktedonobacteria > Ktedonobacterales > Ktedonobacteraceae > UBA11361. The sequence goes on from JBGQJX010000060.1 coordinate 12,242, forward strand.
TGCTGTGCCACGCGCATTGTTGGTCGAGGGTCATGAAGGCCAGCGCCGGCTAATACCGCTTGACGCGGTAGAATGGCACGAGGGTACCCTGCGTCTCCGTTTACCGCTGGAGCAATTTCCCCTCCATCCTGCAACGCTACCAGAGGAAGACATAAGCCTTGCGGAGGATGTCCTTGACAAGCAGGTCATCGATTTCGAGCGCAAAAAGGCTGTGCGGGTCAATGATGTCTGCTTCAGCGAGGATTGGCGCCTGCTGGGCATTGATAACAGTACGCTGGGTCTCGTACGCCGCCTGGCTCCCAACTGGTTGTTGGGAACCAAGAATAGGCGTACTCCCACGAATTTGATCCCCTGGGAACAGATCGAACTCATTGGAAAGCAGCGTCCGGCAGAGGAAGAGACGGCTGAGACGCCTGCTGTAACATCACGTCCACTGAGTGGGCACCTTGCTGAACTACACCCGGCTGACATCGCCGAAATTGTGTATCAGTTGACTCCTGGACAGGGAGCGCGGCTGATTGAGGGGCTGGATGATGAAACCGCGGCGGATGCCATGGAGGAAATCGATACTGAGCGCCAGAGCTATATCCTTGAAAATATTCAGTCCGACCGCGCGGCCGATATATTGGATGCCATGGAACCTGATGAGGCCGCTGACTTGCTGGCTAAATTGCCCGAGGAGCGCGCCCAGGAACTCCTGAGACTGATGCAGCGCGAAGAGTCGGAAGATGTACAAGAGCTACTGGAATACAAAGCGGATACTGCTGGCGGCCTCATGACGACCGATTATGTTGTTGCCAATCAGACAAAAAGTGTCGCCGATGCACTGGAAGCGGTGCGTTTGAATATCCAGGAGCACGACATACGCACTGCCTATGTGTACTGTGTCCCAGATGAAACGCAGGACGAGTGTGTTTTGCTGGGGGTGGCATCTCTCTGGGACCTGCTCGCGGCTCCTCCCTCGCAGTCTCTGCAGGAATTGATGGAGACCGACCTGATTACAGTGCAGCCTGACACGGATGCTCACTCAGTTGCCCAGATCATGGCTAAGTATAATCTTCTGGCTGTGCCTGTAGTTAATAAGGATGGTATCCTCGAAGGCGTCGTCACCGTCGATGACGCCCTCGATGTCTTGTTGCCTGCCGATAAACGGCGCAAACCCACGCGGATGTACTGATCTTGATGATTACCAAAGTGACAGCTTTGGACTGCTGTCAAGCTGTCAAAACCCTGCTTGTCACGTGATCTTAAGTAAGTTATACTTGGATTGACAATCATACTTGTGGATGCGATTAAAAGATATCAGACCTGGTACTTACTAAGCTAAATGAGTATAGCAGTGAAGAATAACT